>JACQWW010000130.1 GCA_016209025.1 Elusimicrobiota bacterium
CATTTTTGATATAAACTTGCAGTATTAAACAGGTTAAATTACGCAAACATAGCAATATTGACTGCATAAATGGGAGGAAGAATGGAACAGAAAGAAAGCGCATTGGGCGGGGCTTTGAAAAATTTCTCCTTTGATGGTTCGGCGCCGGGAGACGGTTTGGGCCGGCAAAGGTCTGTTACGGAAACTTACGGACGGATGACCTTCGGCAAAAAAACAATGGCCCGGTATTTAAGCCGTTCCGTTTACGAAAAGCTTATCAACACCATCGAGCATAACGCGAAATTGGACATAGAGATCGCCGATGAAGTGGCCCAGGCCATGAAAGAATGGGCCGTATCCCTGGGCGCCACCCATTTCTGCCATTGGTTTCAGCCCCAGCGCGGCGTGACCGCGGAAAAGCATGACTGCTTTCTGGGTTTCGACAGCCAAGGCCTCGCGATTTATCAATTTTCCGGCCGCCAGTTGATTCAGGGCGAACCCGACGCCTCTTCTTTTCCCTCGGGCGGCATGAGAAGCACTTTCGAGGCGCGCGGCTACACGGCCTGGGATCCGAAGTCGCCGGCTTTTATCGTCAAGACCGGCAAAGCCGCGGCCCTGGTCATCCCGTCGGTTTACTTTTCTTATCGCGGCGAGGTTTTAGACATGAAAACGCCGCTTTTAAGGTCCCTGGCCGCAGTGGAGGACCGGGCCTATAAACTGCTTAAAGTCTTCGGCAACCGCAGTGCCAAGTTCGTGCGCGTGACCGCCGGCCCAGAGCAGGAGTATTTCCTTATTTCCAAGGAGCTTTTTAGCAGAAGGCCTGATCTTATTTTCACCGGCCGCACTCTTCTGGGCGCGCCATCAGCCAAAAATCAGCAGATGGAAGATCATTATTTCGGTTCCATCAAACCCAAAGTCCTTGATTTTATGGCCGATGTTGACGCGGCCCTGTTCGAATGCGGCATTCCGGCCAAAACAAGGCATAACGAGGTGGCTCCCAACCAGTTCGAGCTGGCCCCGCTGCATGAAGACGCCAATCTGGCCGTTGACCACAACCTGCAGGCCATGGAAATCATGAGGCGCGTGGCTGATGAACATAGCTTTGCCATCCTTTTTCATGAGAAGCCCTTCGCGGGCATCAACGGCAGCGGCAAGCACCTTAATTGGTCTTTGGTGGATTCCGACGGAAACAATCTGCTTGAACCGGGCGCCGGGCCGAAAAAAAACATCCAGTTTCTTGTTTTTGTTTCGGCCTTTCTGGCCGGCGTCAACAAATACGGAAGGCTTTTACGCACGGCCGTGGCTGACGCGGGCAATGATCACCGTCTGGGCGCGCACGAAGCTCCGCCCGCCGTTATGTCGGTCTATTTGGGCGATCATTTGGAGGAATTGCTGGAGAATATCGGCAAGACCGAAGTAACCTTGGAAAAAGCCAAGGCTGCTATTGACATGGGCTTAAAGCACCTGCCGGTCGTCGCTCTGGACAATACGGACCGCAACCGGACTTCCCCCATTGCTTTTACAGGCAGTAAATTCGAGTTTCGCGCGGTCGGCGCTTCGCAGAGTTGTTCTAGCCCAGCCACGGCTTTAAACCTGCTAATGAGCTGGGGCCTCGATCTTGTTCTGGAAAGACTGGGCGGCCAAGGCCACTGGCCTAGTCTCCGTCCCCGAAGCTCCCTTCGCGCCACCGGCGCTTCTGGGTCCTTGGGCTCCGCTCCAAGGGCTGCGGAGCGGGGGGGCGCGGGATCGGACGAAAACGACATTGCCGAGCGTGCCTTAAAGGTGGTTAGGGACGTGACCCGCGAGACCAGAAGAATCCGTTTCGAGGGAAACAACTATTCCCAAGAGTGGCTTAAGGAAGCGGCCCGCCGGGGGCTCTCGGCCGCGGCGGATACGCCCTGCGCGGTGGAGATACTCCGGGAAAAAGAAACAATCGCTCTTTTTGAAAAATACCGGATTCTGCGCAAAGAAGAGCTTGAGGCGAAATATGAGATAAAGCTTGAAGCTTACATAAAAACAAAAGAAATCGAAATCAAGCTTTTATCGGAGATGGCCATGACTTACGTTATTCCGGCGCTTTTGCGCCACATCGGCCGGATGGGCGGGGCCAAGCGTTCGCTGGAAGGAATACGATCCAAAGGCGGGCAATTAAATAAAGCGCTTCAGGAATGCGGCGCATTGCTTGAGGAGATTTATTGCGGCATCAACCGAGCAAACGACGCTTTGTCCAAGTCAACTTACGATAATGACCTGGCCAAGAGAGCCGGCTTTTTGGCTTCGCAGGGGGTTGAAGTGCTGGCCTTATTGCGCCGCCATTGCGATAGGGCCGAGGAAATGGTTGATCAGCGGTTTTGGACTCTGCCCAAATACCGGGAGTTGCTGCTGACGCTGTAAATTTCATGTAATCATTTTGATGGTTATCGCTGCTTCGTCGCCTTGGGTTTATATTTCCGATATTGCCGGCCATGACGGCAAGGAAATAACGCTTAAAGGCTGGCTTTATAATAAAAGATCAAGCGGCAAAATTCGCTTTTTGCAGATAAGGGACGGCACCGGCATTATTCAATGTGTGGCGGCCAAAGGCGCGGTGTCCGACGACATTTTTGATCTTTCCGACAAAATCACTCAGGAATCCTCGATCATCGTTACGGGCAAAGTGCGCCGGGACGCGCGTTCCGCCGGCGGATTTGAGCTTGACGTGACTGATCTTAAGCTTGTCCACGCGGCTAAAGATTACCCGATCGCGCCAAAAGAGCATGGGGTGGGGTTTCTGATGGAGCAAAGGCATTTATGGCTAAGGTCCTCGCGCCAGCATGCCATTTTGAAAATCCGAAGCGAGATCATCCGCGCCATCCGGGAATATTTTGACTCCAACGGCTTTGTCATGCTTGACGCCCCCATCTTCACTCCGGCGGCCTGCGAGGGAACCTCCACCCTTTTTGAAACCAAATACTTCGACCAAAAGGCGTTTCTGACGCAAAGCGGCCAGCTTTACATGGAAGCCGGGGCCATGGCGTTCGGAAGGGTTTATTGCTTCGGTCCCACGTTTCGCGCGGAAAAATCAAAGACTAGAAGGCATTTGACTGAATTCTGGATGATCGAGCCGGAGATGGCTTATTTCGAGCTCAAGGAAGACATGGATTTGGCGGAGGATTTTGTGTCTTATGTCGTGGGCAAAGTGGTTGAAAGAAAGAAAAAAGAATTCGAATTGCTGGGGCGCGACATTTTCAAGCTCCAGGCCGTTCAAAAACCTTTTCCCAGAATCACCTACGACGAGGCGATCCGGATTTTAAAGGACAAGGGCGCTTCGATTTCATGGGGGGATGATTTCGGCGGTGACGAAGAGACCATCATTTCCCAAAAATTCGACCGGCCGGTCATGATTCACCGCTATCCGGCCAAATGCAAGGCCTTCTACATGAAAAACGATCCGGCCAATCCCACCCTGGCCTTAAATTTCGACATGATCGCTCCTGAAGGATACGGTGAGATCATCGGCGGCGGCCAAAGGGAGGATGATTACGATACTTTGGTCAAAAAAATTGACGAGCACCGGCTTCCCCAGCAAGCCTTTGAGTGGTACTTGGATTTAAGGCGCTTTGGCACGGTCCCTCACGCGGGCTTCGGCCTGGGCATCGAGCGCACCGTGGCCTGGCTTTGCAGTATCGCCCACGTGCGCGAAACCATCCCTTTCCCGCGCTTGCTCGATAAGATCGTCCCTTGACAACAGAACTTCCCCATTCTGTCATTGCGAGCCCCGGGCGAAGCAATCTCAAAAAAAGTGTTCCCCTTATATGAGATTGCCACGGGCCCTTCGGGCCCTCGCAATGACGACTTAGGGAAGTTCTACCTTGACAAATTCCCTGGCATCTCGTAAGCTTTAATTAGATAGTTATCGTAATAACAGACTTTTATTAAAAGCTTGTAGTTATAATACCATGCAAATTGACTTCTTGAAACGGATCATCAATGAGCAGAGGCAGGAGATGGAAAAAACCCTGCGCGACGAGGAAATCGTTGACCGGGAAGGGGCCGGGTATCTCGAACGATTCCTGAAGCACCCTAACATTGTGGTCATTCTTGGTCCCCGAAGGAGCGGGAAGTCCATATTCTCCCAGTTGCTGGCCCGGCAAACCAAAGAAAATTTTGCCTATATTAATTTTGATGACGAAAGACTGATTGGACTTAAAAGCGAGGACCTCAACAAAATTTTGGAGGCTTTTTATCAACTCTACGATGACGCTGAACTTTTGATTTTGGATGAAATTCAAAATGTGGCCGGCTGGGAACTATTCGCCAGCCGGTTAAGGAGAACCAGAAAGGTCATTATTACCGGAAGCAACTCCCGGCTTTTATCGGGCGAGTTGGCCACCGCGCTGACCGGCCGGCACATTGATTTTACTTTACTGCCTTTTTCCTTCAGGGAGATTTTGGGGGGTAAGCCCGATTTATTTCTGACCAAGGAGATTGCCGCTCTTCGCGAAAGCTGGGACGGCTATTTTAAGGGAAGCGGATTTCCTGAATTTAGAAAATTTAATTCCCCCATCGTCACCGGCATATACGAGGATATCATCGCCAAGGATTGCATCAGGCGCTATGAGATTAAGCATAAAAAGTCCTTCCGGGAGCTGGCCAATTACCTGGTATCCAATTTTTCCTGCGAATTTACGTACTCCAAGCTCTCTCATATATTCGCGATAAAGGACGTGCATACGATCAAAAATTACATACGCTACCTTGAAGAGGCTTTTCTTATTTTGGTCCTGGAAAGATTTTCCCCAAAGCTCAAGCAGCAGTTCATCGCCCCAAAAAAAGTTTATGCCATAGACCACGGGTTCTGCAATTTTGTCAGCTTTAGGTTATCGGCCAACATGGGCCGTCTTATGGAAAATATCGTCTGCCTGGAGCTGATGAGAAAGAAGGCTCTAAACCCGAGGACTGAAATTTACTATTGGAAATCCCACCAGCGCGAAGAGGTTGATTTTGTGGTCAAGGAAGGCCATGTCAAGAGTCTTATCCAGGTCTGTTACGATACCCAGGACCTTGACACTAAAACAAGGGAGGTGAAGGCGTTGCTTAAAGCAAGCGAGGAGCTTTATTGCGATAATCTTTTGGTGCTTACGGCTGATTTTGAGTCCCAGGAAAAACTAGGCGGTAAAGTCATCAAGTACGAACCTCTCTGGAAGTTTCTTGCGAGGTAAAGAAGTAAAGGGTCCGCTCTTTATTTGCCTACCCTGAAGTTAAAATAATTCGGTTTATTTCGAATCCAGGATGCGCCGGACGCTTTGGGCCAGGATCTCCGGCGTGAAAGGTTTTTGAAGAAAATTGACGCCTGCCTGAGCCGCCGTCTCCCCGGCATAGCCTGACACAAAAAGAATTTTGATTTCCGGGCGGCTTTTAGTCAGTTGTTCGACAAACTCGCGGCCTCCCATTTCCGGCATGATGATATCGGTGACGCTCAGATGAATTGTCCCCTGATGGGCGCGGCTGATTGAAAGGGCGGTTTCGCCGTCCGCGGCCTCAAGAACCGTGTAGCCGTATCTTTCAAGAGCGCGGCGGCTGATTTTTCTTATTTTTTCGTCATCCTCAACCAGAAGGATGGTTTCCGATCCTTTTGACAAAACAGGAGCGGGTTTGTCATCGGCGCCGTTGGGCGCGGTTTCATCGGTCAAAGGAAAATAAATTTTAAAAGTGGCGCCGCGGCCGGGCTCGCTGTAAGCCCAGATATTGCCCCTGCTTTGTTTGACGATTCCGTAGACCGTTGCCAGCCCCAGGCCCGTTCCTTTGCCCCGTTCTTTGGTGGTGAAAAACGGTTCGAAGATATGCTCCAGTATTTCTTTTTTCATACCGGTCCCCGCGTCGGTGATGGAAAGCATGACATGCGGGCCGGGTTTTGAATCCATGTGTTCATTGACATAGGCTTCGTCGAGTTCAGTATTGGACGTTTCAATGATGACGCGGCCGCCTATGGGCATTGCGTCTTTGGCGTTAATGGCGAGATTCATGATGACTTGTTCGATTTGATTGATGTCGGCTTTGATTTTACCTAGGCCGGCCGTTCTGATGACTAATTCGATGTTCTCGCCAAGAAGGCGGCGCAGAAGTTTTTCCATGCCGGTGATGACGATGTTGATGTCTAAAATTTTCATCTGAAAAACCTGCTGGCGGCTGAAGGCCAGCAATTGGCGCGTCAACCCGGCGGCGCGGTCAGCGGCATTTTTTATTTCCTCGGCGTCGTTGCGCCTGGGGTCGCCGGTTTCAAGGCTCTCGATTAAGAAAGAGCAATTTGCCAAGATGGCGGTCAGAAGATTGTTGAAGTCGTGGGCCACGCCGCCTGCCAGCCGTCCGACAGCTTCCATTTTTTGGGCCTGCAGGAATTGCGCTTCGTAACGCTTACGTTCGGCTGTTTCCCTGTCAAGGGCCATGGCGGTGTCCGTCAATTTGCGGCTTTGTTCTGTGACGTCAAAGGTCAGTTTGTCACGGGATTCCCGAAGCTCCTGCTCCGCGGCCCGGCGTTTAAGATCATTCCTGTGCAGTTCCAAGGCGCGCAAGCTGATCAAAACGACCAAAATGGCGGTCATGAGGATTGAAAACAAGGCCAGGCCGTAGCCGGCGTCCCAGATGCCGGCTTTTTGGCCCATCAAATTCAGCCATCCAAGCACGAAGGGCACGATGAATGCGAAGGGGATCATGCGCCGCAGAGCCGTGCCGCCGGTCGTGTCGCTGGCGAAGACAGTCATGAATCCGCGATCAAGCCGGGCGTTCAAAAGGCCAAGGCTTAAAATAACGAATATGACGGCTGTGTGGACGGCCATGATTGTGAAAGTCCCGACAGTATAGAGGCTTTTGACGCCGTAAACATAGCCGAAAAAATTAAGCAGGCCGGTCGCGCCGGCCACGGCCGCGAGAAACTGGGCCAGCCGCGGCTGGGAAGGGACGTCTAAAACAAGCAGGGACAGTCCGATTAAAAGGAAATTGAAAGCCGTGGCCGGCGCCATCCGTCCAGGGTGCGACGTTCCGACGGCGCCCGCCGCCTCCCGGAATAAAAGCTGGTCCAGGCCGATGTTCCAGCCTGACAGATATTCGCAGAGGGTGAGAAAACCGGTTAAAAGAACGATCGCGGCGCAAATTACGGCCAAGCGCCGCGCCGGGTTTGCGGGCGGCTGCCTGTCAAGCAGGAGCAGGGAAAATCCGGCCAGCGCGAAACACAGCGCGGTATTGGCTTTCATGGCCACCAGGTTGGGAGAAAGGCTTTTTATGACGGCGATGTCGAATATCCAACCGACCAGAACCGCCAGACCCGCGGCAGCAGCGGTCAGGCCGGCGATTTTTGAAAAGAGACCTTGACGATTATTTGTCACGTTGCAGAAATTCCCCGAAGGAATTTCTGAAGTCTTAAGTCTGAAGCTTGAAGTATGAATTTTAAGTCTGAAGTCTAAGGTCTGAAGTCTGAAAAAAATGATGTTCTTTTTTATTTCAGACTTCGCGCTTCAGACCTCAGACTTATTTAGACTTCGCGCTTTAGACTTCAGAACTTACCCCTTTGGGGAAGTTCGGTCACATTGAAGCTATTATTAATTATAATCTATTAAATCTATAATAAACATTTATCATGCAACATCTTCAATTTAATAAAAATACCTTAATCTCTGCGACGGACAAAATTGTCCCAAGCGTGCGGTTGTCCAAACTGATTTTGGAATACCTTAAAAACGAAGGGGTGACGCACATCTTCGGCATTCCCGGCGGGCCTATCGCGCCTTTCTTCGACGCCCTTCGCGACGAAAAGGATATTAAAACCATTGCCACGCGCCATGAATCCGGAGCCGCTTTTATGGCTTTGGGTTACGCGAGAGTCAGCGGCCGGATGGGAGTCTGCTGCGCCACGACCGGACCAGGAGCCACTAACTTAGTGACCGCCTTGGCCGCGGCTGCTTCGGATTCGGTGCCGGTTTTAGCCATCACGGCCCAGACTGCCACGGCGGCCTTCGGCAAAGGGTTTCTTCAAGACTCCACTTACGACGGCGTAGACATCGTGGACATGTTCAAGCCCATTTGCAAATTCAGCGCCATGGTCGTCAATCCCAGAAACGCGGCCACGAACCTTCGCCAGGCCATTCGAGCCGCGATGACCGGCAGGCGGGGAGTGGCGCATTTAAATGTTCCGTCGGATTTTATGAGAGCCGAGGTACCGCGGGAACTTTGGCCGCCGCAGCAATACAGGCCGGTATCCCATAGCTTTGATCGTGAAGCCGTTCACTCGGCGGCACAATGGCTTCTTGATGCCAAGAAACCGGCCATTTTAGCCGGCCACGGCGTCAATCTGGCGGGGGCTGTGGATGAGCTTTTGGAACTTGCCGAGCTTTTAAAAATTCCGGTTGCAACTACACCGCGAGGCAAGGGGGCCTTTCCGGAAGACCATCCTTTATCATTACGGATTTATGGGATAGTGAGTTCTCCTTTAGCCGAGAATTATCTTCATTCCAGCGGCGTTGACGTTCTTTTCGTAATAGGCAGCAGACTTCATGAAATATCAACTCAGGGATGGCCGAGCCGCTTAATGCCTTCAAAAGCCTTGTTGCATCAAGACATTGATCCTGAAGCTATTGGCAGGGTATATCCCGTCACCGTCGGCCTTGTCGGTGATGCCAAGGCAACATTGCGTGAACTCATTTTTAATGTCAAACGGTTTTTAAATACCGGCGAGTACGGCGTTCGGGCTGATTTACAGGATTTTCTGCATTGGAAGGCTTCCAAGCCGTTCTTTTACAAAGAACAAGCTTTTCATTCATCCGCCTTGCCGCTTAAACCTCAGCGGTTTATGAGGGATTTGGATGAATGCCTGCCCGAAGACGCGATTGTTTTTTTGGATACCGGAAATAGCGCTTTATGGGCAACTCATTATGTGACCGTCACCGAAGAAAAAAAATTCATTCACAATTGGGGAGATTTCGGTGCAATGGGCCATGGCGTCGCCGCTTGCATTGGCGGTAAGCTCGCGGCGCCCGAAAGGCCGGTCATTGCCGTTGTCGGCGACGGCGCTTTCGGCATGATGGGCATGGAAGTCTTGACGGCCGTTACTTATAAAATTCCTGTCGTATGGTTCGTTCTAAATGACGGCCGCTTTAATACCGTGCATCAAGGCCAGCAGCTGCTTTTTCAAGGCCGCACTATGGCCACGGAATTTAACCGGATGGATATTGTTAAAATTGCTGAAGGCTTGGGGGCTCGGGCCGTAAAAGTAGACGGTCCCGATCAAATTCAGGATATTTTACCTGAGTTGTTGAATTCAAATCGCCCGGCTGTTGTTGATGTTTTTATTGATCCCGATGAAATGCCATCCATGGAATCGCGTATCCGTTTGCTCATTGAGGCCGGTGTTTCAAAGTAAAATCCATTTGAAATGGAGCGCCCTGGGTTTTATTGTTGCCGCTATTGGGTTCGGTTCGTTGATTTGGGCCGCCCCGCTACGCAGCCCCGGCCCTGAGGCCCGGGACCCCGAAGAGTCCAGAGGCTCGAAGGGAGCTCCGGGGACGGAGTTGCGGCCAGAAGCCGTGGCCGCGGATAAAACACTCATTGTTGTCAATGATGTGACGGACCCCGTATCCCTTGATCCGCACCAGGAATTTGACGCGAGTTCGGAAAATATCATCAATCAAATTTACGATGGCTTGATCCGTATGGATGCTCAGGGTCGAATCCAGCCGGCTTTAGCCGAAAGCTGGCAGCGCATTGACGACTTAACCTGGGAATTTCATCTGAGAAAAAATGTGGTTTTTCATAACGGCGATCCTTTTACCGGCGAATCAGTCAAATTCAGCATAACGCGCCAACTGGACCCGTCGCATCCGGCTCCCAATGCCGGTTTAGTAGACACCATCCAGGATGTCGAGGTTGTTGATCCTTATACTGTTCACATTAAAACCAAGGTCCCTGACGGCGTGTAGCTCAATAAACTGCCCCTGTTTATGAGGATTTTACCGGAGCGTTATCTCAAAAAAGTTGACGACGAAGAGTTTGCCCGGCATCCCGTGGGCACAGGACCCTTTGTGTTCGAACGTTGGCTCCGAGGCGACCGAATAGAGCTTAAAGCTAATCCGTCGTACTGGCAGACCAGCCAACCAAAGCTCACCCGCTTGGTTTTCAAATTTTTGTCGCCAGACAAACAGTTGGAGGCGCTGTTGTCAAATAAGATCGACATGATCACTGATTTGTCCGGCCTGGATACCTTTAAAGTGGCCCGGAAGTCCGGGGCAAAAGTCGTCAAAGCCAGGAATTTCTATACGGTTTCCATGGTCATTAATTCCCGTAAAAAACCATTCTCGGATTTATCTTTAAGACAGGCGCTGGTCATGGCCATTGACGCTCGTGCCTTAATTCGTTATGGGGCAAGGGGCAATGCCGTCAAGCTTAACACGCTGGCCACACCCGGAGAATTCGGTTTCAATGCTCATATACCCGCGGCCGCGTATGAGCCGCGAAAGGCGCGGCGCCTGCTCGATCAAGCCGGATATAAAAAAGGACTGCGCATTAAAGTTCTTATTCGTGAGGAAATTAAAAATTTCGGATTAATTATTTTGGCTCAGCTTAAAAAAATAGGCATAGAAGCCGATGCTCAGGTGGTCAGCCAAAAAGATGTGTATGAGAAGGTTGTTGTGCCCAATACAAATCCCAAACAGCCCGCCTGGGACGGCGATCTGCTGATCACCCATTATGTTAATCCAACGGCGCATATCTATTTTCCCTTCAATATTTTTGTTTATTCCAAAGGGGGCTACAGCCTCTCGCAAGATGCCGAGTTCGATCAGACCTTTTTGGCGATGACGACAACACTGGACCGCGCTGAACAGGAAAAATTGTGTCTAAAAGTCGAAGAAATCAATTGGCGCAAGCGCCTCGCTTTTTCTTTTGTCCAGGTCATCCGATCTTATGGCATGCGCAAGAGCGTGAGCTATGAACCCCATATTACCGGAATGCTTGATTTTCGTACAGCCGATATTGAAGTCAATGGAAACACGAGCGATGCCAGTACTAATAAGGAGGCGGTGAAATGAGTCAGACTATTTTAACGTCGACCAAATGGCGTGATAATTATGCTTCACCAAAAGCATTGGAATATAATCAATTTATTGAAATGGCGACCATGGGCCATGGCCGCACGTTAGACGCGTTATGCGCCATGATGGACAGGCCGGCCGGAGAGGATCTTCGGATATTGGAACTGGGCGCGGGAACCGGACTTTTAACCAAGCGCCTGCTGGAACGGTTTTCATCGGCGCTCGTTGTCGGAATTGACGGATCACGGGAAATGCTGGAGCTGGCCTTAAATAAATTGGCGCTGTCGGCCGGCCGTTTCAAAGCCGTTTGTTCTTCTTTTGAAGAATACCCCTGGCATGATGAGCCTGAGGCTTCTTATGATTTTATTGTTTCGGCCTTCAGTCTGCATCACCTCGATCACGCCGCTTATCCGGGACTTTTCAGCGGGCTTTTTCGGGCTTTGAAACCAGACGGCGAATTGATCGTCGCCGATTACGTGCTTTCTTCCCATCGGCGATGGCAGAACCGCTATGAGGAAATTTGGGTGGAGACCCGCATGAAGCAGACCAATGACGCGCTTGGTCTTTCCTTGACCAAAGAGCAGGTGCGCCTGGAAAACGAAACCAGAAAACGTTCGGAAGGAGACAACCCTGCGCCGCTCGAAAGCCTTTTGCGCCGGCTTTCCGAGGCCGGTTTTGCCGAGGCGGAGTGCTTTTGGAAACATTTCTGTTATGCTGTTTACGGCGCGAGAAAAATGGGATAAGGCGTTATTGTTAAAATACAACGAGATAAAAATTAAAGGAGAACAACACATGGCAGACAGAACTTTCACCACCACGGAAATCAGCCGGATTTGCGACGTTTATCCGGCCACAGCGATCAATTGGATTGATGCCGGCAAGCTTAAGGCTTACGTTACGCCGGGCGGGCACCGCCGGGTGACGCGCCAGGATTTGATCGAGTTTCTTCAAAAGCACAAAATTCCCGTTCCCCAGGAACTTTTTGAGCCGGAAAAAAAGGCGGTTTTAATCGTGGATGACGAGGCCGACATCGCTCGTTTGATCGAGCGCGCTTTTGCTAAGCATCAAGACGTTTTTACCACCCAATCGGTTTCCAGCGGCGTTGAAGCCATCTTTCAGATCGGGCAAAAACAGCCTGATCTGCTTATTTTGGACATCGTCCTGCCCGGCATGAACGGCCTCGAAGTCTGCGCTAAATTACGTTCCATGCCCCAAACCAGCTCGATGAAGATCATCGCCATCACCGGCAAAAAATTGCTCGTGGAAGATGAGCTAAAAGCCCACGGGATTCAAGCGATGTTTAAAAAACCTCTTGAATTGAAAAAACTCGTCAAAATCGCGGCCGACTTACTGCATGTTTTTTTGGAACCTATCGCCAAGGAGGCGCCGGTTATTCAGACTTGAGACGCGACGTTTCCCTCCAATCAAAGCTTCTTTTGGGCATCCTGCCGTGTGGGGTGGGCTTCCTTTTTATTGTCGTGGGCTTGGGCTATTACCAGCTTCAACGTTTCGCTGTTCCCGCTTTAAAAGACAATATTACGGCTGCGGCCGGGCGGCTGGCCGAGGACGTGAATCATGAAATGGAACAATGCGCCAACTACCTGATGACCCTGGCGCAAAATCCTCTTTTTCTTGATTATTTCAACAATAAGGAATATGGGCTTTTACAGGAGGCCGAGGTCGTCCGGCAAGGGCTTGAAGAATTTCTGGGAGCCTTTGCCGGCCGGGTCAAGGTTTATTCCCTCATATTTTATGTTGACGCCAAAGGTTCAGAGATATGCCGTATCGGGAGAAAAGAAGACCCTGCGGGGCTGATATATTTTTCTCAACGCATCAATAATCCGGCCGGCGACACGGCAGGCGTTTTGACTCTGGGGTACAATCTGGAATTTCTATCGGACAAATTGCAGGCCGCTAAATTCGGCGGCCAGGGCTTTGTTTGGCTCGAAGACGTCCGGGGCGCTGTGATCGCCGGAGAAAAACCGGCGGAGCCCGGCTCGATCGTGGCTATGGCCGCGGTCAAAAACCGCCCCTGGATTGTCCGTCTGGCCGTGGCGCCCGGGTATTTTCTTTCGCCCCTTCGCAAAATCCGGAATTTGGCGGTTGTCGTCGGATTTTTGACAAGCACCATCGCCGTCATGGTAATCGCGCGCACAGTGCGCTCGGTTTCCCGGCCGATTCAAAATTTAGTGGAAGCGACCCGTGGTTTGGCCGCGGGAAATCTGGATGTCCGCGTAACGCTTGACAAGCCCCGGGAAATCGGGGTATTGGCCGCCGCTTTCAACGACATGGCGCTCAAGCTCAAAGAGAGGGAGAAAGAGCAAAAAAACCTTCAACAGCAGTTGATTCAATCGGAAAAGCTCTCGACTGTGGGCCAGCTTATTTCCGGCATCGCCCATGAGCTCAACAATCCATTAAACGGCGTGACCGGGTACGCGGAATTACTGCTCGAGGAAGACGTCGCGCCGCAGTTTAAACAGGACCTGAAACAAATATACGCTCATGCCATGCGCTGCCGCAGGATCATTGAAAACCTTCTGTTTTTTGTCAGGCAGGGGCATCAGGAAAAGAAAAGCGTTGATCTCAATAAGGTGATCCGGTCCGTCATTGATCTTCTGGGGTACCGGTTTGCCAGGGCCGAAAACATTGTCATTGAATTTGAGCCGGCCAAGATTTCTCCTGTCGAGGGCGATTTCCAGCAGTTGGAGCAGGTTGTCGTCAATCTCGTCCAAAACGCCGGCGACGCTTTAAAAGAGTCGCCGCCGGGCAGGCTTCCGAAAATCACCATCAAACTCCGGCAGGAAAACCAGGAGGTATTTTTGTCGGTTGCCGACAACGGCAAAGGCATTGCCGCCGGGTGCATGGAAAAGATTTTTGAGCCTTTTTTTACGACCAAAGAGCCCGGTATGGGCACGGGGCTTGGCTTGGCTATCGCCCGCCAGATCGTCAAAGACCACAGCGGCGCGATTTCCTGCCGCAGCGTCCCCGGTGGAGGCGCCGCTTTCACTATCGGACTGCCCGCTTTATCGGCGGATAAAAATGAGTTGGACGTCGAAAATGTATGCGGCGGCGCCGCGGCGGCGCCCAAAAAAGTCCTGGTTATTGACGATGAAACCGAAGTGGGCCGCATGATGGTCAGGCTTTTGGGAAAAATCGGCCATCAAGGCGAATTCGCTTCGAGCGTGGATGAAGCGCTGGAAAAAATGACGCTCCGCCATTATGACCTGATCCTGGTTGATCTTGAGATGCCCGGCAAGGACGGCCGGAATTTTTATGACTATCTTTCAAAAAACAGGGCGGCCATGACGGCCAGGCTGATTTTTATGACCGGCGATGTTTTGAGCCCAAGCGCTCTTGAATTTTTTGAGAGCCATAAAATGCCTTATCTCGCCAAGCCGTTCGGCGGCGAAGAATTGTTCAAGGCGATCGCGCGGCGAGGCCAAGATGGATAACGCGAGAATTTTGGTCGTTGAGGACGAATCCGGCATACGCCGGTTGATCGAGCGCGCTCTTGAAAAACATATTCCCGGCGCCGCAGTCTGCGGCCTTGAGTCGGGCGGCAAGGCCATTGAAACCATCGAACGATTCAAACCGCATTTGGTCATTCTGGACTGGGTTCTGGGCAAAGGCCAAAACGGCGTTGATTTATGCCGCGAGATCAAAGGCCGGCGGTTCGGCAGGCAGGCATCCGTGATGATCATCAGCGGCCGTCATATTGACGGCCGGGACCGGCTTGAAAGCATCGCTCGCGGCGGGGACGCCTATTTATCCAAGCCGTTTTCCATTAAACGGCTCATTGATTATTCAAAAGCTCTGTTAAAGAAAAGCTCGATCAATCGGCCTGATCCAAACGGCATTTTGGTAGCGGGAGACCTGGTTTTTAACCGCCAAAACTGCACGGTATTGGGCGGCGGCAAGCGTTTCAGGCGTCTGCCGAAAAAACTTTTCAACTGCCTTTGGCTGTTGGCTAAAAATTATCCCAAAGCCGTTGAGACAAAGCGCCTGATCCGCGATGTCTGGAAAAACCAGGTCCACGACGCGCAAGCCGCGGTGGCTGTTTCCCGGCTGAAAAAGTATCTCGCCGGCTTTAACTGCTCGATCATCTGTGAGCCGGGCCAAGGCTATCGTCTGGTAAGGGACCGTTAAGGAATTAGTGACACATTTGGCTGAGGCGATTTTGACCAAGATCGAAGCGAATCCGCAGCGAGCATACCTTAAGGTAAAATCGCCCAGCCCCGCCGGGGGCATCCGATATCGGGCCAATGGCTGCGTTGCATCCTCAGTCACGGGCCTTTAGGCCCGCTCCTTGCGGTGCGCCTTGCCCTTGGCCCAATCTCGGATGCCCAAATGTGTCAATAATTCCTTAACGGTCCCTAATTGGGCCGCTAATGACCCCATTGCATTGATCTTGCAAACGAAATCCGCCTGAGCATTTTTATCGTCGGATAACCGTCGGCAAATTTGCAATTAAGTCAAACTGTGGCTAAATATAAAGTAAGAACGGCGGACCCGGACAAGCGTGACTGGCCATGGGGGGAAATAAAATCATTCTTATCGTTGACGATGACGCGGACGTCCGTTTTGTCATCAGGATCGGTCTTGAAAAAGACGGCTTTATCGCCGAAGAGGCGCAAGACGGCTTGGAGGCCCTTAAAAGGCTCAAGCAATTTCTCCCTGATGCGATTTTACTGGATATCATGATGCCGGGGTTGGACGGCTTCGGCGTGCGCCGGCGCGTTAAAGGCGATCCTAAAACCGCTGGAATTCCTATTGTGGTTATTACCGGAAAAGCTCATATCAAGGAAGTGTTTGAATTGCGCGCCAGTTCCGATATTGCGGCCTATTTGGAAAAGCCCTTTCCTTTGCAGATGCTGACGGAAACGCTCAATAAAATTTTCAGCGCCGGCTCCCCGGCTTATTTTGCCGGCTCCACTTGACAAATCGTTTTTTCCAGTTAATAATTAAAGAGATTAAACAAACAAAACATAATAAACTAATGAAACAATTTACTACGCACGATATCGCAAGAATATGCGCCGTCACCATACCCGGGGTTATCCGCTGGATCGAAGAAGGCAAGCTCAAAGCCTACAAAACGCCGGGAGGCCACCGCCGGATTCTGGCGCCGGACTTTTTGGATTTTCTCAAGCGCTATCAAATGCCCATTCCTCTGGAGGTGGAAGGCTGGAATAAAAAACGGGTGCTGGTGGTTGACGATGACGCCCCTGTCCGGCAGGTTTTAAAAAGAATCATAAGCCGCATCGGTTCCGATATTGAAATCCAGGAAGCCGCGGACGGCTTTGAAGCAGGCCACAAATTGATTTTGCCGCCAAACCGTTCGAGATCGGTGAAATGGAAGAAAAAATCAGGGGGTTGCTTGGATGAGTGAAGAAAAAAAGCTTGGCAGAATTTTGCTGGTTGACGACGAAGAAACGATCCTGCGCGCCTGGTCGCGGGCTTTGCAAAAAGAGGGCTGTCAGGTGACCACAGCCGCAAGCGGCCGCGAGGCCCTGGAGGTTATCAAGGAGCGGCCCTTTGACGTGATTTTCAGCGACATGAAGATGCCGGGCGTGAGCGGTCTTGAGTTCTTGGGCAATCTTCGCCGCCTGGGCTTTGACGGCTGTGTCAATATCGTCACCGGTATGCCCAATATTACGGACGTGGTTGAATGTATGCGCCAGGGGGCCTGCGATTACGTTCAAAAACCATGCGATTTGAGCGAGCTTTTGGCTAAAGCCGCCAGGTGCCTCGGCCATGCCGCGGAGCGCCGGCAAAGAAAGAAGCTGGAAAACGAGGTCATGAAATACGAGGAGATTGACCGCTTGAAATTCGAGTTCGTTTCCAATGTTTCACATGAGCTTAGAACCCCCTTGTTTTCCATGAAAGGGGCCTTTGATCTGCTCAGGGGCGAGATGGGTGAAGGGTTGTCTTCTGATCCGGTGCGAAGCAGGCTGGTGGACATTGTCCGGTCAAATATCGAGCGTTTAAGCCGCGTGGTCGGAAACGTGTTGGATTTTTCCCGGCTGGAACGTGGCGTCCTGGCACCTCATTTTGAAAGCGTTGATCTGGCGGTTCTGGCCAATGAAAGCATGGGCGCTATGACGCCCCTTTTTGCCGAGAAAAACATCAAGCTGGAACCGCTTCAATTGTCAGGGTCAGCCGAGGTTTCCGCGGATCCCAACCATTTGAGGCAGGTTTTTATCAATCTTTTGGGTAATGCGGTGAAATTTACAAAACCCGGCGGATCGGTCGGCATTAAAATCACCGGCAAGGAAGAAGCGGTGGAAATCGTTATCCGGGACAACGGCATCGGAATCACCCCGCAAAATCAACAGAAAATTTTCGAGCGGTTTTACCAGGTTGACGCTTCGCTGACGCGCGAGGCTGGGGGAACCGGCATCGGCCTGTCCCTGGTCAAAGCCGTCATCGAGAATCATAAAGGAAAAATATGGGTGGAAAGCGCGCCCGGCCAGGGAAGCAGATTTTGTTTTGTTTTACCCAGGAATCCGGCTTGTGTTATCGGTAAAGAGGCTAAGGGATCGTAAGGGGGGTATGGCATGGCTCAACAAAGAACGATTCTTGTTGTTGATGACGAAGCGGACGTGCGTTTTGTTTTGAAAATCGCTTTGGAAAAAAACGGCTTTGAGGTGGTTGAGGCGGTTGATGGCGCCGACGGCTTTGAAAAAGCCACAGCCATTGCGCCTGATGCCATTGCCCTGGACATCATGATGCCGGGGTTGGACGGCTACACGGTCAATAAAAAACTCAAGGAAAATCCGCAGACCGCGAAAATTCCCGTGGTCATTATTACAGGCAAGGGCCAGACCAGCGAACTGATGGAATTGCGCAAAAATTTGCAGGTCGCGGCTTATCTGGAAAAACCGTTTCCGGTTTCGATTTTGATCGAGAAATTGAAAGAGATTTTCAGTTAAAGTTTCCTTGTTCGCGGAGTAGGGAGGTGGTTGTGCCATTGGCCTCATTCGCGTCATTGGCGTCATTGGCCTTATTGGCCTTTCCCCTTTATGCCGACGGCACGCTTAGTTTCCAGTCCGGCGATTTTCCTTTAGGCAGTTTCCAAAACGTCGAGCTTGACTATGCCGGAAAATTGACGCTGACAAGCCGCTGGGATCTTTCCGAGACCAGTCTTGAAGCGCGCTATTGGACGGGATTCGCTTTTGACGAAACGCGGGGTAAAGCCCTTGTTTTCGGCGGGGTCAATGCCTCGGCGGCCAAGCTCGGGGATACCTGGCTCTGGAGCGCGGATTCTGCGTCATGGCTTCAAAAGACTCCGCCCGGCCCGCCTTCTGCGCGCTACGGCCATGCCTTGGCCTGGGCAGGCGATAAATTCCTTCTTTTTGGCGGGGCTTCGAGTTCCGACACCTGGGTCTATGATGTCAATGCCGACACCTGGGGGCTGGTGGCCGCGCAAATAAGCCCGCCGGCCGACCTTTCCATGCCGGTTATGGCTTATGACAGCGGCAGGGGCAAGGTTCTTTTATTCGGCGGCGGCAAAGGCAACACAACTTGGATTTACCATATCTCAGCTTCAAGCTGGTCTTCCCACGCCCTGGCCGCGGCTCCCGGTGACCGCCTCGGTGCGGCTGGGGCTTACGACAAATCATCCGGTAAAATTATTTTATTCGGCGGAAAAACGCCGGGCGCTTCGACTCCGCTCGGCGATACCTGGAGTTTCGATATGGCCGGGCTTTCCTGGACAGAACTTAATCCTTCTTCATCTCCTTCGGCCCGCTCCGAAGCCTCGATGGTTTATTATCCGGCGGCCGGCCGGATCGTGCTATATGGCGGCAGATCCGGGGGAGTGGAAACCGCCAACAGCGAAACTCATTATTTCGATTACGCGAATAACCGCTGGTCCCAGGCCTTTTTTTCCAACAATACCTATCCGCCCGGAAGATTCGGCCATGGTATGATTTATGATACGGCCAACAAAAAAGCGCTTGTTTTCGGGGGCAAGGCATATATGGGCGAGGTAACGGCATCCTTATGGTCGCATGTCTTTAGATCATCCGGCAGCGCTTTTTCCAATGCCAAAGACGTTTCAGGCATAACGCCGATTGTCTGGAGCACGATCACGGTAAGTCTGGCTGAAACCGGGCCAGGCATTGACATCCTGTTTCAGATCGCTTCATCATCCGATTCGATAAATTACGATTCGTACCGGGGTCTTGACGGCTCAACCTCGTCTTATTACAGCTCGACCGGCCCGCCCTTGGCGCTTTGGAGCGGCCACAACAACCGGCGTTATTTGAAATTAAAATCCGATTTTACGGCCGGCGATCCGCCTGCCAGGCCGCGTTTAAATTCGGCTGCTTTGACCTATAATCAAGCGCCGTCTGCTCCGGTTTTGACTTCGCCTTCCAATGGCGGGAGAGTCAATATCTCTGATCCGGTTTTCCGCTGGCAGTTGGCCGCTGACCCGGACGGCTTGAATGATCTGCCGGTTGTTTACCATCTTCAAGTCAGCACATATTTAAATTTCATGCTGACCGCTGTTTCTCAGGAAGCGATCGGGCAGGGTTCTTCCGACGTTTCGTATGCCCCGTCAACGCCTTTGCCGAGCGATCAATGGTATTGGCGGGCAAGGGCCAAAGACAAACACGGTCTTTACGGCGATTGGTCCCAGACTTTTTCTCTGGTCATTGACACCATGACCCCGCCCGGGCCGGTAACCCAGGCCACCGCCGCTATCGGCCCGGCCAACAATGAAATAGCCCTTTACTGGACTTTTCCAGGCGACGACAAGGGAAGCGTCAGCGGCGGCCTGCAAAAAATCCGCTATTTAAAAACCGGGCCGATTTCGGATGAAGCGGCGTGGGTTTCCGCCGCGTCTTGCGAGCGCAGTTCGCTTTTGAGCGCAACCTCAGGGCAAAATCTTATTACTGTCGTCGGCGGTCTGGAAACGGCAGCATCCTATTATTTTGCCGTCAAAACCCAGGACGAGGCAGGCAATCTTTCGCCTTTATCTTTAGTCAGCCCTTATGCCATGACCAATGCTTCACCCACCGTGACCTTGACAAGTCCGGCAGGCGGCGAGGTTTTTGCCGGCACAGCCGCAGTTGCCTGGCAGGTTTCCGATCCCAATTCAGGCGACAGCCTGGCCGTCTCTTTGTGGATTTCTTCGGACAGCGGGGCAAATTATAACGCGCTGTTGACCAGCGGCCCTGCCGCCGGCGCCGCGCATTATTATTGGGATACCAGGAAAAACTCCAATGGTTCCAATTACCGGCTAAGAGCCATTGTTTCTGATTTAAGGGGTTTGAGGGCTTGGCATGACACGCCGGCTGATTTTCGCTTGGATAATGCCAATGAGCCGCCGGTTGTGGAACTGACCTCGGCTCCTTCGGCTGGACAGAAAATCCAGGGACCGTTTCTTTTAGCTTGGCGCGTCAGCGATCCTAATTCTTATCAGACTCATATATTCGATATCTGGCTTTCTCCTTCTTCGGACAGCAATTATTTTAACGTGGCTTCGGATTTACAGCAGTCCAGCATAACTATTGACACGTTGTCGTTCGGCGCGCGCTGGGGACTAGGCAGTCTTTCAACCTACCGGCTAAAAGTTACGGTCAGGGATTCCGGTTCACCGCCTTTAAGCAGTGATGCGGTTTCGCTGGTGTTTGAAGCTGTCACCTCGCCGCTTTATTCATTGAATCTGAATAAGCCTCTTGAAAACGACTTTCCTGCGATTTTCGATTTGGAATTTAGCTGGCAGGCAAGCCAAAGCTTGGCCCATGACGCGGTTTATACCCTTAAATATTCAACCGAGCCGTTATTGTCCGACAGCGTGGTTCAAAGCAATTTATCAGCTTTAAGTTACAAGCCAATAATAGGTTCCCTGGCTTTGGATACAACCTATTATTGGCAGGTTTTGGCAAAAGATTCCCAGGGCCGGGAGACTTTAAGCCTGGTGCGCTGTTTTTATATGTCTTCAAACAAAGCCAAAAGTAAGGATGGCCGGGCCGTGATTAATGTCATCTCCGGCCTGCCGGCCGGCGGTTATTTAAGCATTGAGCCGCCGGGCGCCGCATACACGGCAGAGATCACCCTGGCTAACCAGGATTCGCAGGCCGGCCTCCTGCATAAAGTGATTTCCACGACAAGCTGGCATCTGGGAGTAAAAGACATTTCCGGCCATGCCCTGGCGGGCGGCTCGGTTGAGGCCCAGGTCAGCTTTGTTTATGCGGACAGCGATTCGGACGGCCGCGAAGATTCCAGCCTTCTTCCCGCAGATCAGCTTAAAATCGCCAAACTCAACGAGAGCCGGAGCCGCTGGGAATTTATTCCTTCAGCGAACGCCGTGGATCAAAGCCAAAAGACCGTGAGCGCCCGGGTCCAGGGCTTTTCGGTTTTCAGTTTGATGGCTTCGGCCAAGGCCGGCACAAGACTTTTTGGCGTGACGAATTTTCCCAATCCTTTTGATCCGCGAACCGAATCAAGCCGCATCCGTTATGTCTTGACGGAAAATGCCGGCGTGACCGTGCGCTTTTATACGCTGCTGGGAGATTTGGTCCGGGTGATGAATTTTGGGCCAGGCTCCATAGGGGGACTGGGCGCTTTAAACGGGTACACCAATGAAGTCATTTGGGACGGCAGAAACGGCGACGGCACAATGGCTGCCAATGGAATGTATTTGGCCGTCATCGAGGCGGATTTTGGAACCGGCAAGGAAAGGGTTGTGCGCAAAATCGGAGTGGTTAAATGAAAGTGCGCAGGTGCGGAATTCCCCTGGTTTGTCATTGCGAGCCTCGGGCGACTGCAGGGGAACCCGCCTCTGGCGGGCCAGCGTACTCTGAAGCTTTGCGTAAGAGTAAGCAATCTCATAAGAAGTGTTCCCCTTGTATGAGATTGCCACGGCTCCTTTGGAGCCTCGCAATGACAAAATGGGCAGTTATTTTTACTTTATCCTTTAGCCTTTATCCTTTATCCTTTATCCTTTATCCTTTAGCCTTTTCTTTTGCTTTGCCTTTTCGTTCCCGGACGCAGGACGCAGGTTTCCCCGGCGAATGGCTGACGTCTTTTGCCGCGGGCGCCAGGGAAGCGGGTATGGCCGGCGCGGCCGTGGCAATGCCTAGCGCCCGTTCGGCTTACAGCAATCCGGCCGGTTTAGCCGGCGGCCTTGGCGAGGCAGGCTTTATGGCCGCCCCGCTTTTTTCCGGCGGCCATTATGAAGCGTTGTCCTTGTCGCATCCTTTGGGTTTGGGCAGTTATTTGGGAGGCGCTTTGCTTTATTTGGGTTCAGGAAAAGCGGAAACAACGGATTCATTGGGCGCGGCCAGGGGGAGTTTTGAGGAAAGCGATCTGGCATTTTTACTTGGCTATGCCGAACAATTTTCCGGCCAGGCTTCCGCCGGCCTTGGCTTCAAATTCGTCCGCCAGTCAATCGCCGGATATTCATCTTCCGGGTTCGGCCTGGATGCCGGGGTCATGGCAAAAAATGAAGCAGGCTTGGGGGCCGGAGCATCGCTCGGCAATATAATCGCTCCGGCCTTAAAACTCAAAAGCGAAAAAGAAAAATTCCCGCTTGTTCTTAAGGCCGGTCCCAGCTACAATTTTTATATAGGCAGACGTGAGTTCACGGCCGCGGCCGAGGTTATGACAACCAAGCCCAAAGCAGGCAAGTTCGTCAAGCGCTGGGGATTAGGCCTTGATTCGTGTCTTTTGCCGGGGAAGACGCCGCTTTTTATGCGTTTAGGAATAAACCAACGGGAATATACCGCAGGATTCGGCATGGTTAACGGCCCATTAAGCTTTGATTATGCCGTGGCTTTGCATGAGCTGGAATTGGCGCATCGCTTCGGATTATCCATCCGTTTCGGGTATCTTTCGCCGCTGGCTCAAAAGAAAATAGAAGCCGAATGGCAGAAATTGCGCGAAAAAGAGGCTCAAATCAAGCTGGCCTTACGGGAAGGGCAGGCCGGACATGCCGAGGCCGAGCCGCTCAATGAAATCGAATTCGCCTCGATTTTAGGGCAGGCAAGGCGCTTGATGGCAATGGGGGATTTAAAGCAGGCACGCCTGCTTTTGGATAAAGCCGCGGCAGTCAGAGGCGATGATCCGAGCGTCAAGGCTTTGAGGCTGGAAATTGAAAAGCGGGAAAAAGAAGAAGAGGCTGTCATTGAAAAGCAAAACGCCCGGGTGTTCTACGGATCAAAACTTTATGAGGAGGCATTGAAGGCGGCGGAGAGAGCTTTAAGCCTTGGCGGTGAAGACGCGGACATGCAGATTTTGGCTTTGATGTCCAAAGCCCGCCTGGCCATTGATCAAGAAAATTACCGCGAGGCCCAGATTCATTTGCAAAAAGTTGTCGAGATAAACCCTGAATTGGAAGAAGCGGTTTCGCTGTTTAGAAAGGTCAAGAATATCGCCGAAGCGGAAGAGGTTTTACCATAATGTTAATTTTTATCGTCTGCCTGACCTGGTTTTCCATGGTCCAGGCGGAGGAAGTAAATCATTACAAAAAAGGCGTTGAGAATTATCTCCAAGAACGCTACGACCAAGCCATAACCGCCTTGAAACAAGCGATCGAAGCCGGCCAGGAGCCGGAAAAAGCCAATCGTCTTTTACAGAAAGTTTATCTTGAATCCATTCGCGCCAATTACCGCCAAAAAAACGTCCAGGCCGCGAAGCGCTACGCCCAAGAGGCTCTCATTGAATTTCCGGATGACGCTGATCTGCGAAATGCGGTAAGAATTTTGGATGAAACCCGTCCCAAAAAGGCAATGAGGTCAGGTCTTCGTTTGCCGAAACAAGGGGACAGTCCCCGGACAAATGAAGACCTGACCCCATTGCCGCGGCCGGCGGCTAAGGCGGGCACGCCGGCAGAGCCTGTGCCGGCCGCGGCCGTTGAAGAAAAAACGCGGAAAAATTTATCAGCGCCGCGATGGCATATACAAAGTCCATGGCCGTATTTTATTGCCATTGTTGTGGTATTTTCAGCCGTAGGCGTTTTTATGATCGTCATGAGCATAAGAAAGCGGCTTCTGGATCAAATGAAAAAAAACCAGGGGATTTTTATCGAACAGCTTGAAACTTTAAAAGCGGATTTAAAGGAGAAAGATTCTGAAAAAATCCGCTTGATGAAGGCTTTGGAAAAAGCCCAAGCCGGCGATGGGGTCAGGTCTTCAGGGGGGGAAGGGGTCAGGTCTTCATTTGTCACTTGCCTGCGGGAAGTGACAAATGAAGACCTGACCCCTTCCCCCCTGACCCCATCGCCGGTAAAAGAAGTTGTAAATTTGCCCCGGCGGCTCGAAGCGATCAGCCGCCGCCATGTGATCGCTCCTTCCAAAAGCGCGGACCCCAAGCGCGTTGAGGCCCAATCGCAAAAAAAAGAAATTATTGACACTTTAGTCAAAATGACCCCTGAAGGCCGCGCCAACAGCCAAAAAAGAATTTTAGACCAAGCCCTTTCTCTGTATAAGACTTTTCCCGCGGAGGCCGTGAAATTTTTAGGCAAATTGGCCCACGACGAAGAACCCCTGGTCAGGGCCAATGTCATTGCGGCTTTGGCCGGAATCTGCGACCCCCAGGCTGTTGATATTCTTCTTGAGCTTATCAAGGACGCCGACTCTGATGTCAAACGCGAGGTCCTGAAAAGTTTGAAAAAGCTTTTTTTCGAGACGAAAAATCTGCCCGAAGAAACGCGAAAAAAAATCGAGGGGATTTTACGCGAAGAAATCGCCAAAGCCGAGTGGGTCCTATGACGCTGGAATGCGGGCTTTGCCCGCGCCGTTGCCGGTTAAAAGACGGCCAGAAAGGCTTTTGTCTGGCCCGCGAAAGACAAGGTGAAAAAATAGTTTTGGCTGCCGGCGGAAAAATCAGCGGTTTATGCGTTGATCCGATTGAAAAAAAGCCGCTTTATCATTTTCTGCCCGGCACCGGCGTTCTTTCTTTTGGGACGACAGGCTGTAATCTTGCCTGCAAGTTTTGCCAAAACTGGCATTTAAGCCGGGCAGGCACGTTCGAGGGGGAAGGGGTCAGGTCTTCATTTGTCACTTGCCTGCGGGAAGTGACAAATGAAGACCTGACCCCTTCCCCCTCTGAAGACCTGACCCCATTGGTTTCGCCGGCTCAGATAGCCATAGCCGCCTTGGCAAACGTCTGTCCCAGCGTGGCTTTCACTTACAATGAACCGATTGTTTTTTTTGAATACGCCATCGAAACAGCCGAGGCGTGCCATAAAGCGGGCATAAAAACTGTGGCAGTCACCAATGGATATATTTGCCGTGAGCCGAGAAAAGAATTTTTCCAGCATATTGGCGCGGCTAACGTTGATCTTAAGGGTTTCAACGAAGATTTTTACCAGAAGTTTTGTGGCGGCCATTTAAAAGACGTTTTAGATACTTTGGTTTATTTGAAAAAAACGGGTGTTTGGCTCGAAATTACAAATTTGATCATTCCCGGGGCTAATGATTCGGTTGAAGAAATCAGAGAAATGTGCCGCTGGATAGTTCAAAACCTCGGCCCGGATGTTCCTTTGCATTTTTCCGCGTTTTATCCTGCCTGGAAAATGACCACCACGCCGCCGACGCCGCCGTCGAAACTCAAAGAAGCGCGGCAAATCGCCTTGACCGAGGGGATCAGTTATGTTTACACCGGCAATATCCGCGATGACGAGGGCCAAAACACTTATTGCGCCAAATGCGGAACAATGCTTATCAGCCGCCAAGGTTACCGTGTCGAAATTTCAGGAATGGATAACACTGGCCGATGTAAAAAATGCGCCTTTCCCTGCGTCGGCGTTTTTAGTTTAATTCAAAGATATAAAAAATAATGGTTCATGACAGAATGTTGAAAAGACAGATTAAAAACCATTTTTCTTTACCCTCTCCCTCAGGGAGAGGGGCAGGGGTGAGGGTGATTCTGCCCTTGGCCCGCGCTTTGCGCCGCAATCCGCCGGATGCGGAGCTCAAGATATGGTATTTATTACGCGACAGGCAATTGGGCGGCTATAAATTCAGGCGCCAATTTCCCATTGGTCCTTATATTGCGGATTTCTGCTGCTGGAAAAAACGCCTGATTGTGGAATTGGATGGAGGCCAGCATGCCGAACAGGCGGACAAAGACGCTCAAAGAACGTGTTATCTTAACAGCCAGGGTTTTCGCGTCCTGCGGTTCTGGGATAATGAAACTTTGACACAGACGCATGCTGTCTTGGAAAAGATTCTTGAAGCCTTGGAAGAGCCCTCACCCTGCCCTCTCCCCAGGGGAGAGGGAAAGAAAGAGTCCAGCATTCTGTCATGAGCCAAAATAATTTTTTAGTTTTTGTCTTTGCGGTTTTAAGCGGATGCGCTTATCCCGTGGCTATCCGGCATTACAAAGTGCCGGACAGGCTTAATGCCCAAAAATTGGGATCGCTTGAGCGTTTGTACGTTGTCGCGGCGGTTCGGAAGGAACAAACCGAAGAAGAACCGAGCGCCCTGGGACAATTGGTTAAATCGCTTCGAGCCATCAGCGAGGATTCGCAGGAGAATCCCGCAAAAATCGCCTTTCAGTGGGACGGCGCAGACAGTCTTGATTTAGCCAGGCAGGCAGGGAAAGCTCTTGACGGTCAATTTTGCCGGATTGCCGGCATCCAGGCATCTGCGTCCGATGAATTGCCTGTCTGGGCGTCCAAGCTTAAGGCAAAATCTTCCCTCATGATTTATCCCGAAACCTTGAATTTAAGCAAGGCCTCCCAGGAAAGAGAGGTTAAAGACAGAAGGGGCGCGGTCGTCAGAGTTAAAGTCTGGACCGTTAAAATATTTTGGAAGATTCATTACAGGCTTTTCGCCGAACCTGGGCACGAGCTTATGGCCGAAGCCCCTTTTAATGTTCAGGCTGAGGAAAGCTTTAATAACGAACCTGATCTTAGGGCTTATTTGGAACAACAAAAAGCCGGGCTGGCCGGAGCTTGGGCCGGCGCCTTGGCTAGAGATCTTTTGCCTTATGAAGTTGAACGGCGCCGGGGGATTCTAAAGGGAAAAACGCCGCAATCAAAAGAGGCTTTTAAGCTGGCTAAAAAAGGCGAATGGGAGGGGGCCCAAACGCGCTGGCAGGAAATTGCCAAAAACGAGCCGGGTAATGCCGCGGCCCATTATAATCTCGCGGTGGCTTATGAGCGCCGGGGGCTTTGGGACGAGGCTAAAAAATCTTATGAGGCGGCCCAAAAAAGCGGTAAAAAGCTTGAACGCCTGTCAGACCAGGCCATAATCGAGCTTGGCGAGCTTATGCCGGCGGCCCCAGCCGGCGCGGTATCCGGCGCCGGACAGGATGATTTTTTCAAAGAGAGATGGGCCGTTCTTCCGTTCGCCAATGAAACGGTTGACTTGGACGGACCTTCCCATGTCCGCGCCGCCCTGGAAGCCGGTTTAGGGGCCATGGGATGGCCCATGGCCAATCCCGAAGAAGTTGACGCCAAATTAAAGTCCGAAAGCATCACGGACGGGGGCCAGCTAAACGCCTTGACCCCGCAAAAAATCGGAGGACTGCTGGGGGCTGAATATCTAATTTATGGCAATCTTGAGGAATATAAAACCGTGCCCCTCGGCGTTTATCATAAAGTCCAGGTTCGCCTGGCTTTACGCGTTGTTGAGGCCAAGACCGGCAAGGAGCTATGGCGGCAAACCGAAGAAGTGACGCGCCAGAGCGTCGCGCCCCCCAAACGGGCCGCTGAGGCCTTTGCCGTGCAATTAGCTGGCCGTCAGCTTAAGAAACTCACCAAGACCTATTTGAAAAAAGAAGTTGACGAAGTGGTCTTAAAACTGCTCGCCTGTCTGCCGCAGCATTAGAGTTCTTTTCAACGTAGGGCTTTAGTCCTAATTTTTTGGGGACTCTCAGACCTGTTTTGACGGGACTTTGGGCCCTGGGTAATTCGAGAAGTTCCTTTTAAACTAATTTTATCCAGCCAGACAAAGCAAAAATACGGAGGTTAAGTTTGTTGATGAAGGAACTGATATTTGTAATTTTTTTCATTACGGCCCAAAATGCCTCCGCCGACCAGGGTTCAAAGACAACCCTAAAGCCCATAGGAATTTCCCTGAAGAATTTGTCTTACCAAAGCGACCCCGACGCCCTGATCCGCCAAGCCACCGACATACACGGTTTTGTCATTGATCAAGCCGCCGGCGATATTATTCTTATCGCGAGCAGCGGTCCAAAGGCTGTCCGGCGAGACATCAATCTGGAACTTGGAGATTTCATCGCGGCCGTCCAAAACGCTTTTTCCGGCTCCGAGCCCCCTTATTGTTCCCTGGACCCTGATCCCGAACAGCCTTCGGGGCCGCAGCAGGTTCGCCTTGGCGGCGTTTCACAAAATACCCATTTTGCCAAAGTCATGCTGGATGCCGATTATCAAATGAAACTGCTGGCAGCCGGCAAAAGAAGCAATGACGGATTGCAAAGCTTCTGGTCTTTGCTTGTTGAACGCTACGGCCGGAACTGCTCCGCTTTTAATGAACTTGGCCAACAGGGCTTGCTTAACCGTTTTTGGTTTTATCCCCAACAACCAGAGGCCGGCGACATTCTGCAATCGTCCGGCGGCATGACCATCTGGGTCAAGGCCCGCGTAAGATTGCTCACAGAGGAAATGTTTCAGACTGAGGCAGGCTTGGTTGACGCGGGATCATCCAATCCGCTGGCTGTGCAATTTGCCGATGATTTCACAAGTCAATTTCCGTCTTTGGCCGCATCCAATTCCATTTTTTACAAGCTCCAAAATCTATTTCAATGGGTGTATCTGGCCAAGCTCCTGAATTCCA
>JACQWW010000131.1 GCA_016209025.1 Elusimicrobiota bacterium
GTGACAAATGAAGACCTGACCCCATTGCGACCCCATTGCGTTCATCCGGCAAGATAGCCTCCGTCAATGGTGTGAACCGAGCCGGTCACAAACTGCGCCTTGTCGCTTAAAAGATAGACAGCCATTTCCGCCACTTCTTCGGGCCGGCCGAATCGCCGAAGGGGAAGTCTTGCCAGGATTTCTTCGCCGGCTAAGGCCTTGGTCGTTTCAAACATGCGGGTTTCCGTGGGCCCGGGCCGCAGACAATGGACCCTGATTGCCTTGCGGCCGTATTCAACCGCCAAAGCCCGGGTAAACGACTCCAGGGCTCCTTTGGTCGCGGCATAGACAGATTGGCCGCGCGATGGACGCATTGCCGAGACAGAGCCGACATTTATGATCACGCCGCCGCGCTGTTGCATCATGGCCGGTAAAACCGCCCTGGCGCAGATGATCGGCCCAAGTAAATTGGTCTCGATCTGGCGCTTAATAGCTTCCATTCCCTGGGAGGCTAAAAGGCCGCCAAGATTGATTCCCGCGTTATTGACCAAGCCGTCAATTCTTTTTTCGTTTTCTAAAAATCGTGTTATGGCCGCGCCGGCCGCCTCGGGATCGCTTACGTCAAAAGGCATGAGACGGAAAGATTGCGGGTATTCTTTGTGCAATGTTTTGGCGCTTTCTTCTGAAGTCAAGTAGTTTAACCCGACAACCGCCCCTTCTTTGGAGCAAGCCAAAGCAATGGCCCGGCCGATTCCCTGGCCTGCTCCAGTGACTATGATTTTTTTGTTTTCAAGAACCATTGAACGCTTTAAGCAGCACTGAGGCGTTTTGCCCGCCGAAACCAAAAGAATTTGAAAGAACGTATCTTTGCTTGTGCGGCCTGGATTTTTGCGGCACATAGTCCAAGTCGCAGGCAGGATCAGGATTTTCCAAATTGATGGTCGGATGGACCCATCCTTTTTCCATACAGCCGATCGCGGCAATAGCCTCAACCGCGCCGGCCGCGGAAATTAAATGTCCGATCATCGCCTTAGTGGCACAGACCGGCACTTCTTTGGCCCTTTTACCCAGCAGGCGTTTAATGGCTATTGTCTCGACCGGATCGTTTTTCGGCGTTGAGGTGCCGTGGGCGTTGACGCAGTCAATTTCATCAGCGGATACGCCCGCGTCATCCAAAGCGCGCCGCATCGCCTGGTAAGCGCCGCGGCCTTCGGGGTGAGGCTCGCTGATGCCGTGGGCGTCGAAAGAGTTTCCGTAACCCGCAATCTCGGCATGTATTTTTGCGCCCCGGGCCTGGGACTGAGCCAACGGCTCTAAAACAAGCATGCCGGCCCCTTCGCCGAGGACAAAGCCGTTGCGGTTTTGGTCAAAAGGGCGTGAGGCACGTTCAGGCCGGTCATTTGAGGTGGAAAGGGCGCTTAGCTTGCAAAAACCTCCCACACCTAAAGGGTTAATCATGGAATCAGTCGCTCCGGCCAAAGCCCATTGCCACAAGCCGTCTCTTACCATATGGAAGGCGGCTCCGATCGCATCCGTGCCTGCAGCGCAGGCGGAAACATGAATAAGCGGCGGCTTGGTCAAATTGAAACGCTTGGCAATGAGCGGCACGCATAAATCAGAGGGCGTCTGGAGAAAGGTGAGGCGTTCTTGAAGTGATGATGGTAATTTAGATCCGGATTGCCTGTAAACAGCCATATCTTCCGGAGAAAAAAGCTCAAGGCCGAGACCGATGCTTAAGCCTCCGTCTCCCTGGGGCAGGGTCGAACAAAAAGTGGACGCCGCATAAGCTTGCCCTGCCGCTTCAAGGGCAAAGGCGATTTTGCGGTCCCGAAACGATAGGGGGATGTTTTTGACTTCGGCGGCGATGCGCGCCGGCATGTTTGAGGCGTCGAACAAAGTTATCGGGCCGACGCCGGAGCAGCCGGCCAACAAATTGTCAATGAACGTTTCCGTTGTATTGCCGATAGGGGAAACTACCCCCATTCCTGTGACAACGACACGGTTTTTAACTTCATCATCTCCCAAACACTAAAGGCATGAATTCCGTCGCGGCTTTCCAGCTCATGTCTGACATGTCCTTGTCCGGCCAGGCTTAAAGTAATCGGCAAAGAGCATGGACCCGATTCGCCTTTCGGCGGGTTTGCGCCTGTAAAACACTCTGACGCAATAGGCGATTCTCCATCCTCGAATGGGTCGAAAGGATGATATGAAATGCCGTATTCAAGGAGCTTTCCCCGGCCTGGGGCTTTACGGCCCGCCGCATGAACTGCGTTTTCCAAGATAAGACATCCGGCGCCGTCCATAAGGCGTTCCCTGGAAACAGGGTGGGCTATCCTATCGAAATGATGCTCAACCAGAAAGTTCCGCTGATGGGCCACAGCCCCGACGAGAGCGACGTTAATAATGTCTGCGGCAAGCAAAGCGCACGCCTTTCTAAGTGCCGAATAGAGCTGTCCTGGGCCGGGATAAGTGACGAAATACGGGCCTTGGAGATCGAAATTAACCGAAATGTGAAAGGCCGGCATGTTGGATAGACAGCGAAATGTCAGCAAAGGGCTGATGGCATTGAAGCCTTCGCCGGTAAAGCGCTTTATGGAAAATCCCCGCTCATCCGTTGAGGCTTCAAAAAGCAAGTTCAAATCATCTTTTTCAAAAGGTATGTATCCTACGGCAAGAAACAGACCGGCGCGCTCGCCCAGCGGCTGATCCAAGAGGCCGGCTGATTTCAATGCCTGGCCCGCCGCGGCCACGGCCATAATGTCTTGCGGCCCCATGAATTTCCGGGTTTTGGGCGTTTTAAGGTAAGGCGCGAGATCGCATTCTTTTGAAGTTACGTGACCCAGACCGGTCACGATGATATTTTTTAAAGAATCGCAGGAGGCGTTTTGAAATGTTTGGTCCATAGTTTGTAAAGAGACCTTCGCTGTTCATGAATACGCTCAAAATCAATATTTTTCATCATGAAAGTCATTTCAGCGCGCGCTATGCGTTTTTTGCCGACTTTAACTTCAGCGGCGACTTGCGCGGCAGACTGAAGCTTATCTGTCAGCGTTACCAAAATATCCAACTGGTCTCCCGGCTCAGACACGGCGTAAAATTTAGCCTGTTGAATCTGCACTAAGAGGGCGCGCGCAGGCGGCTCACCTGGACGGTTGAAAGTGGTTTCAAGCAAAAAACCGGCCAACTGGGCCGCGGATTCTAAAATCAGGACGCCGGGCATGATCGGATAATCAGGAAAATGATCATGCAGAATTTCGTCGCTTAAGGTGACGTTTTTTATGCCCCGTATTTTTTCTCCGGCAACGAACTCCGTTACCCGGTCAATCAAAAAATAACGCATTCAGCGAGGCGGGGCGCGTCGTCCGGCGGCCGGCTTAATGGCAAGGCTGCTTGCTAGACCGAGGCTGCCCGAGCGCTTGGCTGTCTCGGCGCGGCCTTTGTCCTGGTCATAGTCGGGGATTTTTTTCTCCGGATTAGGGTTTGATATTTTTCGCAAGTCGTTCCAATAATTACGTTCCATTGCCCCGTCGGACGCATTCTTCGTATCTTCTGCGCAAAGCCCGAGTTTTTTTAACGGCGGCAATAAAAGTTTTTGCGCGATTGCCTGCAATGCCAGCGAAACTTTGTCGCGCACCTCAAGATGCGCGTTCATGGAAGCGAGCTTCCAGGAGCCGTCTTGTTTTTTCAAAGAGGCATCCCAGTTGGTGTGGAATTTATAAATTTCCCCGAAATCGTTTTGGATTATCTCGTCGCTGCGGCCCTTCGCTCTGGCCAAATCGCCGGATACGTGAAGTTCCTGGGGATTGAGCTTAAGCTCGTATGAACTGACCCTTTGCCCTTTTTTAACCTGGGAGTACATATTTTGCCAGAATTTCCTGATGCCTTCAGGTCCGTGGAGCACTTCTCCTGAGATCATTTTTGCCTGGAAGCCTTCATCGAGGTAAGGGGTCAGTAATTCCAACTTGTTATAAACCGCGGCCGTTTCAAAGGCGTTTTGGATTTTAAAGAGTTCCAAACCATTCGGGCCGGACAGGTTTGCCTCATCCGCCTTGAGCGGCAGGCTGATCGCAAAAAATACTCCTAAAACGAAAAACATTCGGCTCATGGTTGACGTAAAACTTTAACTTTTATTGGCGAGGCTGTCTTGAGACTTTTGGTCCTAATTTATAGGACTTTATACCCAGCGTTAAAATGGGACTTTAGTTGTGTGTCGGTTTAGCAGATGAATTTTTCGGGTTTAAAGAACGGTTTTTTCAGGCTATGCCAGGCTTCGCCTAGAAGTATGCTGGGGCGCTGGACGCATTGGGAAAAATCCATATAACAGCCGACATGGCAGCGGTTGTCGCAGGAGGGCAGGGGCCCGTGCCTGCGGCGGCCTTCGTCAACAGCTTTGGTGTAATCGCCCAATTCAAGGAGATTGCCGCCGACTTTGTGCATTTTTTGGCATGGATAAAGAAGATCGCCGTTGGGCCAGACCCGGGCTAAAAGAGTGGGAAGGCAATGATATTTGTCTAAATGTTTAAGGCCGCTCAAATATCCGCCCATGGTGCCTAAAATATCGCCTCCGGCTTTTTTCAAATTTTTTATCCTCTCGATCAATTCCTCATATTTCACATTACCCCTGAGCCCTTCCCTGGGATAGACCGCCACTACCTCCGGCAAAGGCGTAAATCCGATTCGATTTTTAAGGCAGTAATCAATGACGTCATGCACGTCGGCGATATTGTCCGGAGTGATGACCACGTTGAAATAGAGCTTAAAATCGTAATCTTGGCGCATCTTGGCCGCCAGCTCGATATTGCTGATAATGCGCCGGAATACTCCTTGTTTGCCGCCCATCATTAAGTCGGCTTTGGCTTCATTGAGAGTGTCAAGACTGATCATTAAAATTTGGCAATTCTTAAAAATTTCAGGATGACGATCCAGGGTCAGGCCATTGGTTAAGAGGCACACTTTGCGGTAGCTAAGATTACGACAGCCTTCCAATAGGCGGGGCAAATCCGGCCTCATGGTCGGTTCCCCGCCGGTGATGATCAAAACATCTGTCTCGCGGCGTAGGATGGAAAGAACCTTTAGCCAGCTTTCGGTATCAAGTTCGCCTTGGTTGGAACATTGCGGGTATTTTAGTCCTGAACCGTCGTTGCAATAGACGCAGGAAAGATTACAGCGAAAGGTGAAATAAACATAGGCGCACAAGGGTTTATATGGTTTATAGGAGTCGAATTTCCACTCAATGGCATGGCGGAGAAAATTTCGTTCCATCTGGAACATAAAAGGCAATGGGGTCATGAAGACCTGACCCCATTGCTATCCAAATCGACCATAAGCTTATTAAATACCGACACCCCGTCTCTTTTGTGATGATTGGAATAAAGGATGACCGCGTCGTTTTTATCGGCAAGAATTTCAGAAACAAAAGCGGTTAAGACCATCTTTGGGCCTGCCTCAAGAAAAATTCTGACGCCGTCGGCGTACATTTTTTCGATTTGCCGCATAAATTCAACCGGTTCGGTAATTTGGCGGACGAGTAAATCAATAATGCCGCCTGCTTCCTTAGGATAATAATCCGCCGTCACATTGGAAAGGACAGGTATGCAAGGCGGTTTAAAGGAAAACTTCTCAAGGGTTTTACGAAACAGCGGCCAGCTGGGCGCCACTATCTTGCAATGGAAAGCATGGGAAACCGGAATTCCCTGTGCTTGGATTCCTGCTTCCGGAAATTTTTTAAGGGCCGACTCAATCGCTTTTGTTTCGCCGGCGATCACCGTCTGCCCCGGGCTGTTTTTATTGGCTATGGCAAGATAGCCGTCAATTTCTTTTAAAAGAGGGGCGATTCTTTCAGCCGGAGCAGCCAATGAGGCCATTTTTCCTGAATCGGCAACGCTGACTTGAGTCATGGCTTTGGCCCTGGCACTTACCGCTGAAAGGGCGTCTTTAAAGCTCAAGGCTTCTGCGGCGACAAGGGCGGCGTATTCGCCCAAGCTGTGGCCGCAGACAACATCCGGCCTGACGCCCGATTCATTTAAAAGCCTAAGTATGGCGATATCAGCGGTCAAAACCGCGGGCTGGGTTATTTCCGTTTGTTTTAAGCGTTCTTGGCGCCGGGTGATTCCCGCTGTTGGTTCACCCGGACCGGAAAAAATAATGTCCGTCAAATTTTCTCCGATAAGGCCCTTCATGATCCCGTCGGCCTCGATGAAGGTTTCCCTGACGTTTGGAAATTTTTCAAAAAGGTCCCTCATCATGTTCACATATTGGGACCCCTGACCGGAAAAAATAAAACCTATCATAATGGGGTCAGGTCTTCATTTGTCATTTGTTAGTAGGAACTAAATGGCGGCCACAGTTTGTTGTAACAAATGACAAATGAAGACCTGACCCCATTATTTTATGAAACTTGCATTCAAGGATTTTTTTCTCAAAGCCGATCAAATCAAAACCCCGGTATATTTTTTCACCGGCCCCAATGATTTCCTCAAGCTCAGGGCCAAGGAGAGGCTCCTCAGCCGGCCTGACTTTGCCGGTTTTTCCAAAATAAGAATGGAAGGCGCCGGCTTTGACGTTCAGTCTTTATGGGAAGGATTGAATACATCGGATTTATTTTCCAACGGCGAGATTTATATCGTTGAAAAAACGGACAGGCTGAACGCCGCCTCAAAAAGGTCATTGCTGGAAGTTTTGGACGATTTTGAGGAAAAAGAGGGAATTTCCAAGATCATTGTTTTTATTTCAGAGTCCGACCGCCAGGATATCACCGATCCCCTCGAAGGCCATCTTCTGGCCAATCAGAACGCCTGTCATATTTTTTTCCCGGCTTTGACCGAAGCTGAGGCTCTCTCGTGGGCCATATGCCTGGGCCAATCTGATAAAAAATCTCATTCTCTATCTCGGGGGCCGGCCTCAATCCAATTTGGAAGATTTTGAAAAAATTCTGGCTGACTCTTCGCCCAAAGAAGACCGCCTGATCGAGGCCATGAATGAAACAGCTATCGGTTTTTTGTGTTCAAAACAGCCGGACGAGCAGTCTCTGGGGGCCTCTTTGCAATGCTTGGAAAGTTTATGGATATCCAGTCCCGAGCCGCCTCAAGCCGTGGCTTTGCGCGTTATCCGGGTTTTCGCCGACGCTGTTTATGAATTGGCAGCCGCCAAAGCCAGGGTTTATTCAAGCCGGAGAAAAAAGGACCTAAGGCTGGCGTCGGACCTCAATAGAGCGTGTTATTTTTGGGATTGGGATGGAATCGAGGCTTTATACGGCGTCTTGATTGAAGCGGAATTTAATGTAAAAAAAGGCTTGTTGCCGCCGGAAATGGCCGCCCACAAATTCCTAAGGAGTTTTGTGGCCACGGCCTCGGTCTCTGACCGTCCCCAAGGCTCTGCCTTTTCTTTGGGGGCCGGTCGTATCTCCGCCCCCTGAGCCATGCGAAGCGGGGCGGAAAAAATTTCAGCTTTGGCCGGCCGGAGCAGGGCTTTGGACAGAAAGCCGGTTCGTCAGCCGGGCTAAATGCGATTTTTTCCTTGCGCTGTTTCTCCAATGAAAAAGGCCGGTTTTGATCGCTTTGTCTATTTCTGCGGAGTATTTCCTAAAAGATTCAGCGGCCTTATCCTTGTTTTTGGCGGTAACAGCCGCAAGAGTCTCTTTTAGAAGGCCTTTGATTTTTTCTTTTTTGCCGATATTGTGAAGGCGGCGCCTGGCAGCCTGGCGGCCGGCTTTTATGGCGCCGGTGTGGCGTCCTGTTTTTTTGATTTTTGCCATGATGTGATTATAGTAAAAGTAGGGTCAGTTCCTATACTGTTTGAATCACGGACGAAGAGATAGATGAATGAATGACAAAAAATTTGCCAAGTTTTTCAGCGGCACCCTGATTTCAAGGGTTTTCGGATATGCCAGAGATCTGGCTATCGCCCATTTTGTCGGCGGCGGGGGCTGGGCCGATCTTTATTTCGCCACCTACCGGCTTGCCAATATTTTCCGCAACCTGGTCGGCGAAGGCGGGCTCTACGCCGCCTACACGCCGGTTTATTCGCCTTTGCTCGCCAAAGACAAAGACGACGCAGCGAAATTCGCGCACGCCTACGCAGGCAAGCTTTTCCTGATCCTGTTTTTCCTCGTTGTCATGGGACTCGTCTTTGCCAAACAATTCACATCCATCATGCTTTTGGGATTTTCGGACGAGCCCATCAGGATGTCTTTGGCTGTTCATCTGACGAAAATTCTTCTGCCCTTTTTGCTCTTTATCGCCCTTGCCGCTTGGGCCCAGGCGACTGTCCAGGCGAACGGAAAATTTTTCTTTTCCAGTTTTTCACCCGCTTTTGCCTCCCTCGCCATTATTTTTTATCTCCTATACCCTAGACCCCATACCTTAGACCCTATATCTCTGATTATCGGTCTGGCTTGGGCCACGACCCTGGGAGGCCTGTTTCAATACCTTGTGCTTTTGCCTCAGCTTTTGGCTTCAATCGGTTATCGCGGCATCCGGAGTTTATGGGACAGACACCCGGAACTGATGAAATCAGCCGCTCTTTTCGGACCATATTTTCTGACCTTTTCCTTGGACCAAATCAATTCCTTTATCGGCACTTTTTTTGGAAGTTTCGCCCAGCCCGGCGCCATCGCCGCCCTTTATAATTCGAGCCGCCTCATCCAGCTTCCTTTGGGGCTTATTGGAGTGGGTTCCCTGGTCACTTCCCTGCCGGAGCTTTCGCAAATGGTCGCGGCCGGAGAACGCGAGGCCGTCCAATCAGCGCTCAAACGCCAAATCAGGCGCGTCCTTATTTTTCAAATTCCGGCCATGGCTGTTTTTGTTTTTTTTGGATCATGGATCATACGATTGCTTTATTTTCACGGGCAATTTGACACCTATGCCCTTAAACTAACGTCGAATGTTCTGGCGGTTACGGCTCCCAGCCTTCTTTTTTATTCCCTGCAAAAGATTTGCCTTTCTTTGTTTTACGCCCACAAAGACACGAAAAGCCTAATCTTGACCAGCGCCGTGAGTCTGGGGATAAATGCCGGCCTTTGCGCTGTTTTAGTCCGTATTTTCGGGGCCGTCGGCATAGGAGCGGCCGCCGCCATAAGCAGTTTTTTCGGCCTTGCCGCTATGGCTGTTCTGGCGAAAAGAAAAAATTACTTTTAAGGCAATGGGGTCAGGTCTTCATTTGTCATTTGTTGATAGGAACTAA
>JACQWW010000132.1 GCA_016209025.1 Elusimicrobiota bacterium
AGGGTGAGGGGGGTCATCTTCGGATTTTGGGATAATGCAAATGCATCGCGATCCGGCTGAAGAACGGCCGGAAGCCGAAGACATGGAAAACAAGGATATCCTGGTAATCGGCTGCGGCAATGTGCTTTTGGGCGATGACGGTCTTGGCCCGGCCGCGGTCAAGTATCTGGAAGCAAAAGGCGGCCTGCCACGGGACGCGGGGCTCGTTGACGCCGGCACCGGCATCAGGAAACTGCTTTTCAACATTGTCTTGGCGGAAAAGAAGCCCAAACGCATCGTCATTATTGACGCGATTGACGCCGGCAAAAAGCCGGGCGAGGTTTTTGAAATTGATTTAGAGGGCATTCCGGCCGTCAAATCGGATGATTTTTCCATGCACCAGATTCCCACCTCCAACATGCTCAAGGAACTGCGCGACGAATGCGGGGTTGATGTTCGGGTAATCGCGGTCCAGGTGGAATCCATTCCCAGCGTCTTAAAAACAGGTCTCTCGGCGCCGGTGGCCGCGGCCCTCGATGAAGTCCGCCGGCTTGTGATACAAAGGCTAAAGGATAAAGGCTAAAGGCTAAAATAAAAATGAAGCGCCTTGATTATTTATGCATGAAACGGTTTTGATCCAGCGCGTTTTGGAAACCATTTTTGAGCGGCTTAAGAAAGAAAAGCCCGGGGCCGCCAAGTCCGTCAAAGAGGTTCATCTTAAGGTCGGAGCATTGAGCCTTCACGGAGAGGATTCCTTCCGCCAGAATTTTGAGATTCTCACTAAGGGAACGACCCTCGAAGACTCCAAGCTTAAATTGACGGTTTTGGCGCCAAAGCTGAAATGCGCTCATTGTTCCTACGAGGGTCCCTGCCAGGGCGATTTTGACCCCCATGACCCAACGCCATTTGCCGAGTGCCCTTCCTGCAAAACGGTCTGCCTCCTTCACGGCGGCGGGGGAGTGGAGGCCATTGAGCTGACCTTTTTGGACGGTTGATGCCTGCCCGCGTTTTGGTCATTGACGACGAAGAGGTCATGCGCGATTCTTGCCGCCAGATTCTTGAACGCCAGGGTTTTGCCGCCAAGACCGCTCAAAACGGCCAGATCGGCCTTGATCTTTTAAGAAACGAACCTTTTGATCTTGTCGTTTTAGACTGGAGGCTTCCCGGTATACCCGGCCTTGAGGTCTTGAAGGAAATCAAGCAGGAATCGCCGGACGCCGTGGTCATCGTCATCACCGGCTATCCGACGATTTCTTCGGCGGTCGAGGCCATGAAAGCCGGAGCTTATGATTTTCTGCCCAAGCCTTTTACTCCCGATGAAATGAATTCCGTGGTGCGGCGCGCTTTGGAAAAACGAAAGCTTGTTGCGGAGAACTTATATCTGCGCCAGGAGCTGGCCGAGCGCTTGGGCGAGCAGATGATCCTGGGTCTAAGCGGCGAAATGCAAAAAATCGCCGAGCTTATCGGCAAGGTGGCGCCGACCGACGCCACGGTTTTGATCACCGGCGAATCAGGCACAGGCAAGGAGCTTATTGCCCGGGCCATTCACCGCCTGAGCTTAAGAAAGGAAGGGCCTTTTATCGCGGTGGATTGCGGCAGTCTGGTGCCGACCCTTTTTGAAAGCGAAATTTTCGGCCATGTCAGGGGATCGTTCACCGATGCGGTCGCCACCAAGCACGGAAAAATGTGGCTGGCCGACAAGGGCACGATATTCTTCGACGAAATCGGCAACATCAATCTGGAATCGCAGGCAAAGCTTTTGAGAGCCATTCAGGAGCGTGAGATCACCCGGGTCGGCGACGTCAAGCCGCTTAAAATTGACGTCAGGATCATCGCCGCCACCAATAAGGACCTTAAAAAGGCCGCTGATGAAGGGACGTTCAGGGACGATCTTTATTACCGCTTGGCCGTGGTCAAGCTTGACCTGCCCCCGTTAAGAGAGCGCAAACAGGACATTCCGAAGTTTGTGGAGCATTTTATCCAAAGCTACAACAAAAAGCGAAAGAAAAATATCGCCTCAATATCAAATGAAGCCATGAAGCTTTTGACCGGGTATTCGTGGCCCGGCAATATCCGCGAACTGGAAAACATCATCGAGCGGGCCGTTATTCTTGCCGATGAGAAGGTGATTCGTCCGGCTGATCTGCCCCTGGGCGATATTTCAGCGCCGGCGCCCGGCGCCGAAGAGCCAGAATGCCGGAGTCTCGCCGACGCCGAAAAAATGCATATCGAAAAAGTTTTAAAAAAATTTCATGGCAACAAATCAAAAACCGCCGAATACCTGGGCATAGACCGCAAAACCCTGCGTTCTAAAATAGAAAGCTACGGCGCTTCCGCAAACCTCACCAGTCAAACCTGAATCCATCGGTCCAAATTCCGCACTTCGGGAAGCTTGCCACTTCCGCCCGACTCCGAATCCCCCGAATTCTCCCAAACAGCCCTGAAGACTCCCTAATTCTTCGCACTCGCCGCTCGATGTAAATCAGAGCTTTCCGCTAGTTTCCTGATAAACCATTTTTCGCGCTTGCCTTTTCGCACCTCTTGCATCTATATACTTACATTTTATATAAAGTA
>JACQWW010000116.1 GCA_016209025.1 Elusimicrobiota bacterium
AAACGCATTATTTGACGGTAGAAGCCGCCTTGCCTTTGAAGCGGCGATGTCGGCTTGGTCGGGACATAAAGCGCCGGCAGCTGTCTTGGGGTTTGAGATAAAAAAATCTTCAATCCGGAACCTTTTCGGCGTTTTTTATCTTAGCCCGCATTATGTTTCACGTTTGGCCGATGCGGTGCGCTATGGGGACGAGGCCGCAGGCAACCGCTGGGGCGGCTTCGGAGCTTTTGAAAGCAGGCTCAGCCGCCATGCGCCGGGCGGTCATTTTTATTGGGAGCGCAATATCAAGACAATGTTTTCCGGCAGCAGCCTGTCCCATCAGCCGCCTGACTCGCGTTCCAGGACGAAATTGAGGCTCGATGACCGAATTTTACTGGCAAGGGCCATGTCGCTTTATGGGCGCGGGGATTTGGAATTTGAACCTTATTTTGTTCATGCGATTAAAGAACCGCGCGTATCCCGCATCGAAGAGCGAAAACTGCGCCTTGAATGGAGCTTAGACAAAAAGCAGTGGACCCCGGCCGTGGGCTTTGATTATTTGCGGGCATTGGCCCACGGATACCCGTTGCAGAGTTCCGAAGCGAAAGACGTCTATTTTAAACTGCGTTTTAAACCTGCCCCGGGTTTGGCGGTTTACGCTAAAACCGCTTATTTCGATGTGGGCCCGGCTCTTTTCAACAGCCGTTTTTTGTATCTAAGCTCGCCGGAGCTTTATTGGAGGCGGCTGACCTTAAGCTCCATCGCCTATCAGTCATTGTTCGCCTCTTATGCGCCAAGAGGTCTTAGAGCGGCTTTGGCGGTGGAGCAGCAATGGGACGAACATTTGAGTTTTTGGCTCAAGTGGGGCGATACCTGGCTTGACCATGAAAACGCAAGCTCGATGCCTATAAATACCGCCGAGCGCGACGATTTGATAGCTGCCTCGCGCTGGGATTTTAAGATGGAAGTAACCTGCAAATGGTAAATAGAGATAAGGCCAATAACGCCAATAAGGCCAATGAGGCCAGTAAGGCTAAGAAACTCTTTTTGCGTTATTGGCCTTCAGTATTGGCGTCATTGGCCGTATTGGCCTTCCCCGTAAGGGCCGCCTATCTTGATTCCCGCCATTGGGACGAGGCATGGATCGCCTCAGGCTTTGAGACAGATGATTTAGCCGGCAATATTTTTAAACATCATCCTTTAATCCGCAGCCGGGATTGCCGCTATTTGGCTGCGATGAATTCCGGTTTTGAGGCGGTCTGGTCTAAAAAGGCTGGAATCCGCGAACCATTAAGCCGCGGCTTTGATTTCAAAGAACTTAAGCCCGCGGCTTTTCGGCTGGAACATCGCTTGCGGCCTGACAAGGATGTTTGGTTCGGCTTGGCCGGCCGCGGGCTTTTTGACCGCAAGGAATTTGAAAGCCGCAATCTCTATGACAACGGCGCTTTCGCCGGGGCCATCGTCTATGAAGAAAAAATAAGCCGTCCTGAATTTCGCTATTGGTTCACCTGGCCGTTGATAAAAAAGAAACTATTTTTTCAGCCGGTTTTTTTCCACGGCCGGGGCAGGCGGTCTTTTGAACTGGTCAAAAAAGACGCGGCCGGCATCGCCTTATGGAAGCTGGATGAAAAAGCTCCTTTTGATTTTACCGGCGCAGGGGCGCGGTTTTTAGGCGAAGCGGCCGGGGGCTGGCTTTGGGCCTTGGGCTATACCCTGCCCGGCTGTTTGAAAACTTCGTTTCATGAGCTTGTTTATGAGAGCACCGCTTCCGTCTCAAGCTCAAAGGCCGGACTTTTTTCCGAAGTTCGTCTGCCGGCCGCTGTTCAAATAGCCGTCAAAACGCCTCTGGTTGACGGCAGGAGCTTTTGGGCCCAGGCTGAATGGATTTATTTTTCCCGCACCAAAATAAACGGCCGCTTAACCGGGGAATACGGAACCGGACTTTTTTGGGACACCCAAGTGTTCCAGCAGCAGGTTTTAGGGCAAAGCTCTCTCGCTTATCCGTCGTATAGGGACACATTGGGATTAAATTTTGGATTTGAAGACCGGCTGAGCGATCATTTTCGATTTTTAACGGCCGGCCGGTTTCAAACCCATCCGGCTGACCCAAGAGTGATTGCGCCCGGTTTGACTCTTGGCGCCGGCTTTGATGCTAAAACGCCCTTTTCTTTGGATTTAGGAATGACCGTGAGCCGAAGAGATTATTTCGGCGACGGCTTATTTTACCCGAAAAATGCCAGGATTGACGAAACAACTCTAAAGTTTTTTGCCTTGTTTATCTTGCGGGTCAAATAATCGGGTTAAGAAAAAACATGGGCGCGGCGCAATGCTTCGTAAAGGACGATCGCGGCCGAGGTGGAGAGGTTTAACGAGCGCACTTCCTGATTGATGGGTATCCGGTATATTCTGCCGCTGAAGCGCTGATGAATGTCTTGTGCCAGGCCTTTTGTTTCACTGCCGAAGATAAGATAAGAATCGCTGGTGTATGGGGCGTCCCAAAAAAGCTTTTTCGCTTTGGTTGAAAAAAACAGCAGATTGGGCCGGCCGGTCAGGGAATTCAAGAATCGCTCGAAATCATCATGGAGCTTAAGATCGAGTTTTTGCCAGTAATCGAGCCCGGCGCGGCGTATTTCCTTAGCTTCGATGCTGAAGCCAAGCCGTCCGACCAGGTGCAGGGTTGTTCCAGTGGCCACACAGGTGCGGCCGATATTTCCGGTGTTCCAATGAATTTCCGGTTCAACAAGGACAATGTTCATATCCGCCCATTGATTCTACCTTCTATTCTCAATGTCGGCCTTAACGGACCCTTAGCGATTATTTAAGCGTTTTACTTAATAAAACAGCTCGGTGAGTTGAGCTTGTCCTCAGCTTGCCTGATCGGCGGCCAATCGCATTGTTTTGCCTGCGGTGAGCGATACCGACTAATACGCCATAAGAGAATTTAATTTTTATACGCTAACAACATGGGCCACACTCCTGATTCCGGCCGCGAGTACCGTCTGCTCCGGCGGCGCCTGGATTCGTTTGCCACCGGCGCTCCAGACAGCCCCGCGCTGGCCAAGATATTGCGTCTGCTTTATTCCCGGCAGGATGCCGGGCTCGCCGGCAAGCTTTCCGGCCGGCCGACGGCTCTCGCGGTTCTTGCCCAGCGATTGGATCTTCCGGCGGATAAATTGAGCGGCACGCTTTCCGGCATGGCGCGGCGCGGCCTGGTGATTGACCTTGAACATAACGGGACGCGTTATTTCGCGCTTGCGCCGATTGTGATCGGTTTTTTTGAGTTCACTTTTATGCGCGCCCGGCCGGACACGCCGATGGACGAACTGGCCCGGCTCTTTGATGAATACATGGAGACCGATGACCGATTCGCGCGCGCGGTTTTCAGGGGGCAAGCCCAGATCGGCCGCGCCCTGGTCCGCGAGGAAGCCCTTCCCGGGGGAGGGGACTGCGAGGTTCTCGATTGGGAGCGCGCCAGCCGCGTGGTGGAGTCGGCCTCGGAGATCGGGGTCTCTTTGTGCGCGTGCCGCCACAAAGAGAGTCACTTAAATAAAGCCTGTAACCGGCCGCTTAAGACCTGCCTGTCTTTCGGATATTCGGCGCGTAGTTTCATTCACAGCGGTTTTGCCGAGCCCATAGCGGCGCGCGGCGCGATGAAGATTCTCGAGGACTGCAAACTGGCCGGCATGATGCAAATCGGCGACAACGTTCAAAAAAAAGTGGCCTATATCTGCAACTGCTGCGGCTGTTGCTGCGGCATGATCCGGGCGATCCGAACTTTCGATATACGCGATGCGGTCGTCACCTCGAACTGGATTATGGAGGTGGGCCGCGCCTGCAAAGGCTGCGGCGCGTGCCTGAAGGCTTGTCCGGTTGGCGCGATAAAATTGAGCGAGGAACGTTCAGGCGGCGGGCTTGGATGCCGGGCCGTGCGCGACGAAACCTTGTGCCTGGGCTGCGGGGTATGCCCCTCGGCCTGCAAATCCGGCGCGCTCAGCATGAAGCCGCGCGAGCAGCCCTGAAGACTCCCTAATTCTTCGCACTCGCCGCTCGATGTAAATCAGAGCTTTCCGCTAGTTTCCTGATAAACCATTTTTCGCGCTTGCCTTTTCGCACCTCTTGCATCTATATACTTACATTTTATATAAAGTA
>JACQWW010000117.1 GCA_016209025.1 Elusimicrobiota bacterium
AGGTCTTCATTTGTCATTTGCTGCATCCGACTTACCATCGCCATTTTAGATGTGGAAGCAAATGACAAATGAAGACCCGACCCCTTCTCAGGAAGACCTGACCCCATGCCCCCAGGCGTCGCTTAAACCCCCATTGCCCAACGGAGCCATGGCATGTTAATTAAGGGAATTATTAAAAAAGGCGAATATTTCGATTCGGTGACGCTTATGAGAATAGGCAAGGAATTGTCCGCCACGAAAGGCGTGGCTGACGCGGCCGTGGTGATGGCAACGCTCCAGAATAAAGAAATTTTGAAAGCTTCGGGCCTGTATCAAAAAGAGTATGACGCCTGCGGTGACGCTGATTTGATCATCAGTATTAAGGCTGAATCAGGCACGGTGCTTGAATCTGTTATTAAGTCCGCTCAAGAAAAATTGACGCAGGCAAGAAAAAAGAGCGACGCGCCCGGCGCGGCTCCCAAGCCAAAAAGTCTGGAAGACGCGATCAAAATTTTTCCCGGAGCCAATCTTGCGTTAATATCAGTTGCCGGAATGTACGCGGCGGATCAAGCCATGAAAGCCCTCCAAAACGGTTTGCACGTGATGCTTTTCTCGGATAATGTGCCGCTCGAAAAAGAAATCGAGCTTAAAAAATTCGCCGGCAAAAAAGGCCTGCTCGTTATGGGGCCGGACTGCGGAACCGCGATCATCAACGGGGTACCGCTGGCATTTGCCAACGTGGTCAGTCGCGGCGACATCGGAATCGTCGCGGCTTCTGGAACCGGCTTGCAGGAGCTATCCTCCATCATCTCAAACGAGGGCGCGGGTATTTCGCAGGCCATCGGCACCGGCGGCCGGGACGTTAAAAAAGACGTCGGCGGCATTATGTTTATTGATTCCATTCGGGCGCTTGCCAGCGACAGCGCCACCAAGGTTCTGCTTTTGGCGTCAAAACCTCCGCATGAGGATGTGCTGCGTAAAATACTTTTAGAAACCAAGAAATTCAATAAACCGGTTGTTGCGATATTTCTCGGAGCGGGTCGGGGAAAGTTCTTCGGAAAAAATATTCATGAGGCTGAAACATTTGAGGAGGCGGCTCTTATGGCCGTTGCTCTTTCCAAGGGGGAAGATGCTGAAGACGTGGACAAGCGCATCGCGCAACGAAACGCTGCCATTAATAAAGAAGCTGGCGTCATTTTGAAGAAATATGCCCCGCGCGGGCGCGGGAAATATTTGCGCGGACTTTTCAGCGGTGGAACGTTTTGCTCCGAAGCGCAGGCGATCCTTGGCGGCCAATTAAAAGAGATGCACTCAAACGCACCCTTAGGCAAAGCCAAAAAGCTGGCCAACTCCCTCGAAAGCGAAGGTCACACGTTTATAGATTTGGGCGAAGACGAATTTACGGTGGGCAGGCCCCATCCGATGATTGACTTTTCGCTTCGCAACAGAAAAATCATTGAAGAAGCCAACGACAAAAATACCAAAGCCATACTTCTTGACGTGGTTCTGGGATATGGTTCGAACATGAATCCGGGCACCGAGCTTGCGCCTGTCATTAAAGAAGCGTCTAAAAAAGTTCCTGTAATCCTGTCGGTTACCGGAACCGATAGAGACCCCCAACAGCGTGGCCGTGTGATCAGCGAACTGCGCCAAGCCGGAGCTTTTGTCGCCGGCACCAACGCCGCCGCCTCAAGGATGGCTGGATTTGTGGTGGGTAAATAGCATGGCCATTAAAGACTTTTTTTCACAAGAACTTAAAGTCATCAACATCGGCCTTGAATCAGTCAAGGAAAGTCTGGAGATGGTCAACGTCAAATCCGTGCAGGTTGATTTTAAGCCTCCCATGGCTATGGACTCCAAGGTCATGGACATCATTAGGCGCAATAAAGCCCGAATCGAAGAGGCTAATAAGAAGGTGCTGGCTATCATCATTGCCGGAAAACCGCGTTTGATCGGCATGGGCCGCGCTCTGGACGTTATCCCCGGCGTGGAAAAGAACCTTGTTCTTCACGCCGGGCCTCCGGTCACTTGGGAGCGCATGTGCGGACCGATGCGGGGAGCTGTCTGCGGGGCTCTGATTTATGAAGGCCAAGCCAAAGATTATGCAGGAGCTTCCAAACTGGCTGCTAGCGTCCGGATTAAATATCGCCCTTGCCATGAATTTGGAGCAGTCGGGCCTATGGCCGGGATTATTTCGGCCTCCATGCCGGTTTTCATCGTGAAAAACGAGGAATACGGAAACTTGGCGTACGGCACGATGAATGAGGGCTTGGGTAAGGTTCTGCGTTACGGCGCTTACAGCAATGAAGTTATTGAAAAATTAAAGTGGATGGAACAATACCTTTATCCCACGCTTGAAAAAGCCATTAAAAAAACCGGCGGCATTGACCTAAAAAATATCATTGCCCAGGCTCTTCATATGGGCGACGAAGTCCACAATAGAAACCGGGCCGCGACGTCTCTTTTGTTTAGAATCCTGGCGCCGGCCATCATGAGAACCTGCGACAACGGCGAAACAGCCGCCAAGGTTCTGGAATTTATCAATGGTAACGATCACTTTTTCTTAAATCTTTCCATGGCGGCATCGAAAGCCACTCTGGATGCGGCCATGAACATCAAATACAGCAGTGTCGTTACTGTCATGGCTAGAAACGGCGTTGACTTCGGAGTCAGGCTTTCAGGAACCGGCGGCCAGTGGTTTACCGGTCCGGCTCCGGTGCCGGACGCGCTTTATTTTCCCGGTTACACCAAAAACGACGCCAATCCTGATATCGGAGACAGCGCCATCACCGAAACCAACAGTTTAGGCGGCTTTGCCATCGCCGCGTCTCCGGCCATCGTGGGATTTGTGGGCGGGACAACCTCGGACGCCTTAAATTACACAAACCAGATGTACGAAATCACGGTTGGCGAAAGCAGCGCCTACCAGATTCCGTATTTGAATTTCAGGGGCACCCCCACCGCGATTGATGTTGTCAAAGTCATTGAGAAAAACATTCTGCCGTTCATTGATACCGGCGTCGCCCACAAAGACGCCGGAATCGGCCAGATCGGCGCCGGGGTTTTAAGCGCGCCAGCCGGGCCTTTTAAAAAAGCATTCGAAGGATTCGCGAAAACTTTAAAATAAAATAGTTATTTGGTATACTAATTCCTGAAAATAGGCGATATTTAGCAGCCCTGAAGACTCCCTAATTCTTCGCACTCGCCGCTCGATGTAAATCAGAGCTTTCCGCTAGTTTCCTGATAAACCATTTTTCGCGCTTGCCTTTTCGCACCTCTTGCATCTATATACTTACATTTTATATAAAGTA
>JACQWW010000118.1 GCA_016209025.1 Elusimicrobiota bacterium
GTTGAAACGGCGCGCCTGGAAAGCGCGTAGGCTCGCAAGGGTCTCGAGGGTTCGAATCCCTCCCTCTCCGCAGCGTTTGACAGATTTCAAAACTCTGTCGCAAAAAGGCCGGTCCCATATTCGGCAGCTGGTTAAGCGTCATCCCGACGGTTCTTTTGGGTTCATTGTAGACCACTTCATCTATGACCATATGGGCCAGGTTCCTTTTGTCTTTATAGGGTAAATCCGATAATAGTTCCCCAAAGTTCCTTAATGTAGCTTGGATTCCCTCGGCATCGGGAATAGAAACCCCTATTTGGGTCTCCTCGCCTTTCGCTCGCTCAAGCTCGGTTTCAAGTTTCATTTTAGCCTCCTCCATGGTCTTAAGCCGTGCTGCCAGGGCGCGGTGCTCCTCGGCTTTTCCTTGGGTATTGGCCAGAAAGTCCAAAAGATTGGCGGTCTGGCCATTTACTCTTTTTAACTCCTGCTCCAGCCTTTTTCTTTGCGTCTGAATTAGCGGCAGTCTTTCCGTGCTCAAAGTTTTAGCCTCATTGGCGATCTCCTCAGCCAGGCCCGGCTGTTCCGCTAAAAAGGAGATTCGCCGTAGGATAGCCTCCTTAATGGGTCTTGCCGCTACGCTTCCGACCGAACAAGCGTCCTTTCCTTGGTGGATTTGTTTGGTGCAGCGATAGTACCAGTATTGCTTTCCCTTGGAGTAGGAAAAGTTCATGGTCATTCGGCTCCCGCAGACAGCGCAGCGGATAAGAAGATTTACGGCTTCAAAAACCCGCATCCAGCGTTTTCTCTCGCAGGAATCGAGGCCCAACCCCTGCAGGCTGTCCAGGATCACGACAGCCGGCTTGAAACCGGCGGTTCCCTCAACAGCCTGGGAAACCAAAGCTTCCAGTCCTTCCAAACTCTGGACATCGGCGATTCTTAAACAGGAGTCCAGGTTTTGGTCAGCTTTTGATAGTCCGGCCACCTCTAAAAACCGCTTTTTGACATAGGTATTCCTGAGTTCTGAGCTCAAGAGCAAGACCGGCGAGCCTGCCGTCGCCAAATTGTAAGTCAATGGGTATGCCATCGTTGACTTACCCATCCAATGGATTGCTGATTACCGCGTGTTAAGTCTTGCGCGGGCGGCGGCGCATGACTTTATCGAGGCTTTTGACCGCCTGATAAAACACTTCCTGCTCTTGCGCCGGTCTGTCGCGCACTACGTGGGTGATTTTTTTCGCAAAGCAAGTCTCCCATCCTGACCCCCAGGGCGCCGGCAAGCTTATGAAGCGCGGCCAGGCTGAGCTTATGAAGCGCGGCCAGGCTGATTTTCTTTTCCCCGCGCTCGATTTTTGCCGATGTAGGGAATCTCGGGGCATTCTCGGCAAGGAGGGGGACCCCGGCTAAAGCGCACCTGCGGGTAGGCGATGATTTCCCAAGTTAGGGCTTTCTCTCGGAAAATAGTCATTTTGATTCAAGGACGGCATTCGGGGAAATTTTTGGGCGACACAAAGCTCAGACCCGGAGGCCTTGCCTAATCGGGTAAAAATTGGATATGCAGACAACGTTGATCAAAGACTAAACGAGCATCGCACGGCCGCAGCTTATATCTCAAACAGGCTTTTTCGCAGCCACATTTGAATACGATCCATGCGGATTTTACAGGGAGTTTCGCTGACATTAAAATCGTTCATCAATTGACGTTCAATTTGGTGAGTCAGGAAACTTTTTTGTTCAATGCCGGGCTCTTTGATGCCTTGGGCCACATAAAGAGCATTTCTTACCTCGATCATTCTTTTCGCAAATTTTTTTTCCGGCATTAAAATAATCCCGGCAAGCTCTTTGGCGTTTTTGTCCAGTTTGTAAAAGGCATCATCCGGTATCTGATCGTAAATTTTCAGATAGTCATCAACGGTCCGCACATTTCTATAAATGTCCTTATGCAATATGATGTGGGACAGCTCTTCGGCAAGCGTGAAACGATAATAGCGTTCTCGCGAATCGTTGTCAGCAAGTCCGATGTCAATAAATATTTTTCCGCCGCCAATGGCGGGGCAGCCCTGAACGCCTTTTTCTGCTTTTAACGGCACCGTGTCAATTTTGATTTCATAACCTTTTTCGATAAGCCTTTCGATATCAATTTCAAATTGGTTGCGTGCGCACCAAAAACGGCGCACGCTGTTGCCTATTTCTCTAAGCTGCGTCAGGCTCTTTTGGTATTTTTGATAAGGCATTATGGATTGTCGTGCCTAAAGGTGCGTATTTTTTCGATCAGCTGTTTGATTTCCTTGGTGCTTAGCCTTTCGTTGGATATGGTGCGCATCATCATGGGAATGTATTCCCGGATATTTTTATCTTTGGCAAGGTCGGCGGGAAGCCGCTGCGTGTCCTTGGCGGCAAGATCAAAAAAATCGCCCCATTGAGCGTCTCCTTTTTTAAGTCCCAAGGCCCCTGCGATGCGCAAGAGCATTTCAGGGTCTCTGGGCGGATGCGCTCGGCCATTTTCAATAAAACTCAAATTAGAAGGCTGCATGCTGATTTTTTTCGCAAAATCCCTTAGGCCACAACCTTTTTTGACCCTAAGCTCTCGTAATAGTTCTCCAAAATACTCGCCTCCTTCGCGTGCCATTTTTTACCTCCATTTTTTCTACCTGCCTTGTTATGTTATATATATAACATAACATTCTGATATTATCAAGGAGGGTCGAAAGTAGGAATGGGGGTGTCCGGTTAAAAATTTGGTTAAGGATTCAACGCTTGCGGCGGCGCATGACCTTGTCGAGGCTTTTGACCGCCTGGTAAAACACTTCCTGCTCTTGCGCCGGTCTGTCGCGCACTACGTGGGTGATTTTTTTCTCCAGCGTTGAGGGCTTGTATTCCAGCGGTTCCTCGCAAAGCAAATCTCCCATTTTGATTCCCAGGGCGCCGGCAAGCTTGTGAAGCGCGGCCAAGCTGATCTTTTTTTCCCCGCGCCCGATTTTACCGATGTAGGTGAAATGAAGCCCCGCGCGTTCGCCGAGCTCTTCCTGGGACCAGCCCAGCCGATGCCGGGCCTCTCTCGTTCTTTGCCCTAAAATTCTGTAAACAGTTTCGTCCATAAGCCACCTTCCCTCTTGATTTTGTTCCGATGCAAGAAGCATGGCTAGAGACCTAAAGAGCTTGCAATATCCACATCCTTGTGGGCTTGCAAAATACCGCAAAAGCTGGTAGAAACAAAAGGTAGGGAAAGGGTGGACCCATTTGCAATGAGCATGGTTCAATTCCATGTCATGCCTGCAAGGAATAAATGATTTTTTTGGGCGGAAATAAGGGGGGAGAAGCATGGAAAGCGTGTCCAGCCAAGGCACTCAAGAACAAGAGGTGAAAGTCCACTAATGGCAAAACTGGAAAGCCATATAGCATCCATGACGGGTAACCCCCGAAGCTCATGGAAAAGCCCGCTTCAGGCGGGTAAGCGAAGATGCG
>JACQWW010000119.1:0-6172 GCA_016209025.1 Elusimicrobiota bacterium
TTTCATGTTCGGCCTGTCTTTGGGCTTGTTCCTGCTGGCGGCGCACGCTGTCTAAATCAGCTTGGTCTATGGGCACGGACCGGGCTAAGCCGTCGTCTTCCTGGGCGCCAAGAAAAGAGGGGGTGAATATAAATAAAGCAGCCGGCAGAATCTTGTTGAAACTGTTTAAGAAGCTTTTAGATGAGACCATTGCCTACTCACATTCCTTGGTCTCATCCCGTTTAGGCGGGATCGTGGATGCCCCCGGGCCTAGTCCTGCGCAGTTGAAGGACAATTCCCGAAGCTACAAGGTGAAAATATTATAACACGGAAATCCCAAAAAAAGCGAGATTCTCCAGTAGACGGCAGTGGCTGAGCTGCTTACTGGTTTGTGAGCGGATCATGGAGCCCAGCTTCCTGGAAACCCTTAGCCCGGAGCCTACAGGAATCGCACCGGCCGCATGGCTGTGCGCCACCTTGATAGCATGACCACGTTAATTCCCAAGGGACTCTTAATTTCGCTCCTAATTCGACGATTTGGGCTTTGGTTTTTTTAATAAGCGGCGTTAAAATCCGCAGGGTTTTGCCCTGTATTCCTCTTTTGGTGCCGAGCCGGGCGGTTTTTTCAAGAGCTTTGATGTAATTAGGGCGGCAATCCGGATAACCGGAATAATCAAGGGCGTTGACGCCTAAGATGACCGCCTCGGCCCCTCGGGCGTCCGCGGCTGAGATGGCATAAGCGGCAAAAAGAGTGTTTCTTGCCGGAACGTAAGTTGAAGGAATCGAGTTTGCGCCGATTTTGTCCAGACGGCGCGACGGCAGTTTTTTTCGGCGGTTCAAAAGGGACGAGCCGCCGTTCCATCCGAATTTTACTGGAATGACCTGGAACGTTGAACCAGATTTTTTAGCCAGGGCTTTTGCTGAGGCGATTTCTTTTTTATGCCGCTGGCCGTAGTCGAAGATCAGGCAATGGCAGGCGTATCCTTGTGATTTGGCCCAATATAGCGCTGTGGCCGAGTCCATGCCGCCGGATAATAATACGATGGCTTTTCGCCCCATGTTTAAAGCCGGATGAGCCGGACGGATTTTAAAATTGGCCGGCTTAGAAAAAAGCGCGCCGAGCGCTCAAAGCCTTTGGGGTCGTCGCTGACGAAAAATTGTGTTTTGTATTTTTGCGGCCGGCATTTTGATTCGATCCCCAACCGAATCAATTCGTCTTTGACTTTTTGAGCGACGGCCGTCGGAGAATCTATGACCGCGGTATTCGGACCGAAAATCCGCGAGATCGTCTCCTTGAGCAGGGGATAATGCGTACAGCCAAGGATAAGAGCATCCGGCTTTTTTCCCGTCAGAGGTTCGAGATAAATCCTGGCGATTTCATGCGTAACAGGTTGGTTGAGCCAGCCCTCTTCGACCAGCGGCACAAAAAGAGGGCAGGCCTGGCTGAGAATTTTTGATTTAGGCGCAAGCCGTTTTAAATATTTTGCGTAGATGGAACTTTTTATGGTGGCCTTGGTTCCGATAATCGCGATGGTTCCTTGCGGGGCCAGGCGGGCCGCGGCGCCTGCTCCGGCTTCCACAACGCCGATCAATGGCACGGGCAGTTCTTTTTTTAGGATGGGAACGGCCAGGGCCGAGGCGGTGTTGCAGGCGGCAACGATCATTTTGACTTGAGGAGACCCCTTTCCCTTAAGCAAAAAACGGCAAATTTCTCGTGAGTAGCGTAAAACAGCCTCCGGCGATTTGGTGCCGTAGGGCACTCTGGCCGTGTCCCCGAAATAAATAAACCGTTCATTAGGTAGTTCTTTTAACAAGCCTTTTAAAACAGTAAGCCCGCCGATGCCGGAATCAAAGACGCCGATGGGGAGATGGCGGAGGTCTGAAGCCTGAAGCCTGAAGTCTGAAGATTTCATAGGCTTTTAAGAAAGTTTACGATTCCCTGGGCGATGGCTTTGGCGCAAATTTCCTGAAAACCCGGATTGACCAAGTATGAAGCGTCGTTTTTATGGGTTAAAAAGCCTATTTCGATCAATACCGCGGGTACGCCGGTTTCTCTTAAGACATGAAAGTCGCCTTTAAGGATTCCCCGTCCCTGTATTTTTCCGTCCAGCCGGTTTTCAAGAGAATTGTGAATAGTCCAGGCTAATTTTTCCGATTGGCGCAAAACGAGTTTTTCCGGCAGCAAGGCGGATCGGTCAAGGCGTTTTTTCGCCGGACCGGCGGCCGCCCTGGCTTTGGCTCGGGCGGCTTCGCTTGAAACGTATGTCGGAATGTAGATTTCAAAACCGCCTTTGTTTTTTGTCTGGGAGGTGTTGGCGTGAATGGAGACAAAAATGTGCGGATTTTTATTGCGGGCAAAAACAGTGCGGCCGGTCAAGCTCAAGGTATTGTCTTTTTTGCGGGTGAGGTATATGTCAGCGCCGCGCAGTTTGCTCTGCAAAGCTTTTTGAGTTCTTTTGGCAACGGCCAGGGCAGGCGGCGCGGCTTTTTCTTGGGGGATGATAATTTTTAATTTTTTAAACGGCCAGGCCGTTTCTTTGGCGTCAATATCGCCGAAAGACACAGCGGGAGCCAAGGGGAAATGAAACACCGCTGAATTTTCAACAGGGTCCCGTGAAACCGTCCATGACGCGAGGGAAGGGCCGGCGTGGGCCGGCGTTTTTTTGGTTTTTTCAGAAAGCTTTGCATAAGGAAATCGCACCTCAAGGCAGGCGGGCGCCCCGGCTTTTTTTGGCAAGGTCTTTTTGCCGGTTTTTGCGTTTTGGATTGTTTGTGAAGGATGGCCGGCCGGATGATAAGTGATTTCATACTTGGGAGAAACATCGGGAAGCTTAAATTCGATGACCGCGCCCGAAAGTGACGGCTCAATGTCAGGCGGTTCGATGGTTTGAATGGCCCAGGCGGCGATTTTGCCTTCTTCTTCCAGGTTGAATTCAAAACCGGTGTAGTCTTGGAAAGGCTTTGCGTCTAAAACATCCATGGGAATCAGGAGGTCTTTTTGATCGGGTGTGAGAGTTATCGCATGGTTTAAAGCGAGAGGCTGTTTGCCCAGGACAATGGCTTTTTGGCCCGCGGTAGCTTCCAGGCGTTTTATGGCCGGCCCAAGCACCAGGACAACGGAGCGGCTTTGTTTATAGCGGTGGGTTTTTGCCTTTAAAATTTGACCCAGACTACCGGTCGGGATAAAAATGCCGCTGTTGTGCCGGTAGGCCCAGAAATTGATTTGCTCTTTTTTTGGAGACACCTGCGCCATAAAAGGGATTCGCTGCGGCTTGGCCGGCGCGGCCCATGAAAAAGTGAGAAGTGAGAAGTGAAAAGTGAGAAGAACTAGCCACAATATTCTCCTTGGACAGGCGAGAGTTTTTCCGGCGCAGCCGAGGCGAAGCGGGCCGAGGCGAGCATACTCGAACAGAGTATGTAAGCTGAGGCACGCAAAGCCGCAGGCCGCCGGAAAAAGACGCAGCCCCGAGGGGAATTTTGTGGCTAGTTCAAAGAATTTAAGCAAGAGGGGGGTCTTCTTTTTTATGTGCATCGGCCCATCGAGCCAGAACGAACAGGAAATCAGAAAGGCGATTTAAGTATTCCAGGCAACCGCCGGCCGATATTTTTTCCAGGACAGGCAGGAGACGCCGCTCAACGCGCCGGATGACCGATCGTGAATGATGAATGAAAGCGGAAAGCGTCCCGGTCCCGGGGATGATGAAATTTTTAAGCCTTGGGAGTTCTTTTTCCATGCGGTCAATATCCTGCTCAAGTTCCTTAGTAAGGGCCGGCGGCCATTTTCGGCCAAGTTTTCCTTCCTGGGCGATTTTGCCGCATAAAAAAAATAGGGCTTTTTGGGTTTTTTCAATTTTCCGAGCCGCTTGCGGCAGACTTTCTTTAAGCAGACAGGCGCGCGCCAGGCCTAGAGCCGAGATCGCTTCATCAAGCGAACCCAGGGCTTCGATAAAGGGATGATTCTTGGGGACGCGCCTTCCTGTTAGAAGTCCGGTTGTCCCCTTGTCGCCTGTTTTTGTGTAAATTTTTTTCACTAAATATTAGTGGTGACCAGGGTTTCCGTGCTTTGCACCCCATGTATGGCGCGCACTTCGCGTACGATAAGGCCGGAAAGCTTGTCGAGGGTGTCGGCTTCGGCCATGACAATGGCATCCCATCCCCCGAAAGTTAAATAAACTTCCTGGACGCCTTTGACTTGGCGGATTTGCGAAAGAACTTTTTGCTCGAGGCCGGCGGCGAGTTTCGTTAAGACAAATGCGATCATCACTTACCTCCTGTTCGGTTTAGATTGACGCTTGCTTGTTTTGATTCTACTTGATTAGCCTTGCGCAAGAAAAGCAATGGATTGTCATTCGTAGCGTAAAGCTTCCGAAATCGGGGGACACAATACCTATTTCCCATAGGAAATAGGTATTGTGTCCCCCGATTTCGGAAGGCTGGAAGCCCAAATAAAAGCCGCCGCGGGAACGGCAAAAAATTTCACGCCATGTCCTATTCCGGCTGCTCCTCGCTTTCGTTTTGTTTGAAACGGCCTTTGCCTTGCCGGCCCTTATTTTTTTGAAAACCCCTGCCGCCCGCCTTGCGTTTATTGCGGGTCAATTCTTGAAATTTTTTAAACTGCTCGGCGGTCATAATTTGACGAACTTTTAAAATGCCTTCCAGGCGGTGATCGGTGAGCTTGTTTTGGATTTCCTTCATTTGGGCGTGCGCCTCTTTGACCCTTGCTTCGTTAAAGTCGGATTTTTCCAGCTCCTGTTTCAGAATCTTTCTTTTTTCCTTAAGCGTTTTTTGCAGTTGGCGCGCCTGTTCCCGATGGATTTTGCGGTGTTCAGTCAGCTGTTTTTTTTGCTCCGGCGTCAAACCCAGCTCTTTAAAGATTTGTTCATGCTTTCGTTCCATTTTTTCTTCTCTGTCCTTACTTGACCCTTTTCGAAAACCGCCATGCTCAAAATCCATCGGCCCGCCTTCCGGCGGTCCCATTTCCTCTTCCACGTCCGGCGGAGTGTCTTCTTGAGGGGGCTCGGCCCGTCCCCCGGCGGCGGACAGCGCTAAACACAATATTAAACCGGCGAATAATTTCTTTTTCTCCACGGTAATTCCTCCTTTACAAAAAATATTCTTTGACGATCTCTATGTCTTCGATGGGAGTTTTATCAAAATTTTTTCTTTTCGCAATTCTTGAGCGAGCAATTCTTGGCTAAGTCCCTCAAGTTTGATCGTGCCCTGGTAGAGAAAATACTGTTTAGCAAGCCTTAGACTGCCGCCTAGGATTTTTCGGCCTTGCATAATTCCATCATATAAACACGGCGGATCGTCAAAACATCGGGGAACTGCGATATTAGTACGGAAGGGCAGAGGTAAAATACTTTTCGTCATCTCAAATAATTGCGCGTCATAGCCCAAGTTTCTCAAGGCGCAAATAATTGGTTCATGAATATTGCGGTAAAGCTCGTTTACCAGCTGGCTGGGGACCCCCCTCTGGGGGACCGCTGGTCCTCGAAGCTCTGCGAAGGGGGTTGGCTGGCCGCGCTGGCGATAGCCGGTCAGGGCGATGGTGATTTCGCTTTTGGGTTGATGGATGACCACGCCGCCGCCGGTCGGTCGGCGGGTTGCAGGCAATGGGGTCAGGTCTTCATTTGTCACTTCCCGCAGGCAAGTGACAAATGAAGACCTGACCCCATTGCCTTGCAAATGAAGACCTGACCCCATTGCGCAGCCTATGGTGACACAAGGTTCGCTCCAAGTATAAAGCCGCATAATGGGGGGCAGTTTTTCTTTTTTGAGCCCTTCAAAAAGCTCCGCGTCCAACGCCATATTGGTTTTTGCGTCAGCCGGGCCGTCGCTGCGGATGACAGATGACGGCCAACCGTGGTTTGAGAGTTTTACGGAAGGCTTTTCCCGGGTAATGGTTTTTATGTCAGACATAAATCATTTTACCACTCGAAAGATTTTTATTCCTTTAAGCCCCAGGGACATTCGGCCGCTCCCCTTGAAATCAATTAAATTTGTGGTAAAGTATTATTGGAAGTGACCAAGCTTTGAACTGTCGCCTTTACGGTGGCTTTTCCGCGAGGGATAGAAGCTTGGTTTTTTATTTGGGCCAAGTCTGAACGTTGATTTCCCTAGAGAGGATGGGGTCAGGTCTTCATTTGTCACTTGTTGGCAGGAACTAAATAGTGGCCACAGTTTGTTGTAA
>JACQWW010000119.1:6193-11576 GCA_016209025.1 Elusimicrobiota bacterium
AAACTGCCAATGGTCTACCCCTCCATGTTGTGGTAGACTATTCATGGATGGAGGAAATAGACATTGTGACCGTATACGTACCTAATAAAAAAGAATGGGTAAACTATCGAATACGTAGAAAAAAATGATCCCTGCCAAGAAAGCTAAACCCTGTCCTGAGTGTAAGCAGCCAATGGCTTTTGGTCATACCACGCTCCATTTCGAAAGAAAAGGATTTTATGCTGATGTTGAAAACGTCTCTGCTTACCTTTGTTCCCATTGTGGAACGCGAAGCATTCCCGGCCCGATAGCATCAAAGATCAGCGAGATGCTGGAAGAACTCTTTAAACGCGCCTTAGAGACAGAGCCGTCCATGGCCGGTCATCGGCCGGCTTTTACAGGGCTTTCGCTGCATAAAGTTGCAGGCTGAGCGTCAATTCCGCCGTCATACCGGCGAAAGCCGGTATCCAGAATTTACAGCAATGGGGTCAGGTCTTCATTTGTCACTTGTTACAACAAATTGTGGCCGCCATTTAGCTACTACCAACAAGTGACAAATGAAGACCTGACCCCATTGCTAATTCGGGGTCCAGCGAATGACCGGATTTCTGGCGGCTTCAACCTCATTTAAGCGGCGCACCGGAAGATTGTGGGGGGCGGATTTTACCGTTTCCGGATTAGATCGGGCTTCTTCCAGAATGGTTTTTACGGCCCGCGCGAATTCTTCAAGGGTTTCTGGTGATTCTGTTTCCGTGGGTTCAGCCATAATCGCCTCGTGGACAATGAGGGGAAAATAAATGGTTGGAGCGTAAAAACCGAAATCCAGCAGACGTTTGGCAATGTCGAGGGTTTTGACGCCGTTTAACTCTTTCGGGTCAACGTTGAAGACAGCTTCGTGCATACAAGGCTCGTCTTTAAAAGGGGCAAGCCCCGCTTCTTTCAATAAAACGCGCAGATAATTGGCGTTTAAAATGGCTTGCCTGGAAACTTTCCTTATTCCTTCTTCGCCCAAAGAGGCCAGGTAACTGGCGGCCCAGATCAAGATGGCGATGTTTCCGTTAAATGAGCGGATGCGGCCGATGGATTTGGGATGGCTTTCAATCAGATGCAAGCCGTCTTTGCGCTGGGCAAGGCGGGGCACGGGCAGAAAATCTTCCAGATTTTTTTTGACCAGGAGCGCGCCGGCCCCCGGCCCGCCGCCGCCGTGCGGCGTGGAGAAGGTCTTGTGAAAATTAATGTGCATCATGTCCACGCCTAAGTCGCCGGGCTTGACGATGCCGGCTAAGGCGTTCATATTGGCTCCGTCCATGTAGATGAGCGCTCCGGCCTCATGAACCAGCCGGGAAACCTCCAGGATGTCGTCTTCAAAAAGTCCCAGAGTATTGGGAATGGTGACCATAAGCATGGCTGTTGAATCGTCCAAATGGCTTTTAAGCTCCTCAATGTTGATGCGGCCGCGCTCATCGGATTTAATGGTGACCACCTCAAAGCCGCCCAGGGCGGCGCTGGCCGGATTCGTGCCATGGGCTGAATCAGGAATAATGATTTTTTTGCGTTTTTGCGCCTCGCCCTTATCTTTGAAATAGGCGGCCGCTGCGAGAATGCCGGTAAGCTCCGCATGGGCGCCGGCCGCCGGCGCCATAGTCATCGCATCCATGCCGGTTATCTCAAGAACCGAGGTTTCCAGTTCTTTCAGGAGGCGCAATGTTCCTTGAACCGCCCAGGCAGGAAGAAGCGGGTGTGCAGTTGTAAATTTGGGATGAAGAGCCGCCCAAAAATGCGCTTTAGGATTGTATTTCATGGTGCAGGAACCAAGGGGATAAAAGTGAGTGTCCACCGAATAATTAAGCTGGCTGGCTTTGGTAAAGTGCCGGACCGCGTCAAGTTCGCTGACCTCGGGCAGTCTGGGCGCTTCGGTTCTTAAAAATTTTGCCGGAAGCTTTTTTGAAGGCTCTGTTTTGGCCTTGGGAAAATTGACAGCCCGGCGGCCTTTTTTGCTTTGTTCGAATAAGGTTGACAGCATAATTATTTAGAGCGAACGCCTTTGTCATTGCGAGGAGGCTCCGCCGACGAAGCAATCTCATTAAAAAATGTTTTCTGTTTTATGGGATTGCCGCGCCCCGCCTTTGGCGTGGCTCGCAATGACGAATGAGGAAACTGTTTGCCTTGAGTCAGGAATTTAACGAGCCTATCCATCGCTTCGCCGGAAGTTTTTTCTGTGGCCGCGACCAGGATGGCGCCGGCCAGTTCCGGAAAATTTTTTCCCAGGGCGCAGCCGGGCACGATTTTTTCCTGTTCTGCGGCCGCCTCAAGCTCTTTTAAATCACGTTCCGGCTTAAAGGCAAACTCCTGAAAGAACTCTTCGTGATCAAAAAGCGGTTTACCGCATGACTTTAATTTTTCCCAAAGTTCATGCGCTTTGGAAAAAGTGAGTTCCGCCGCCTCTTTTAAACCATCCGGCCCCAAAAGGGACAGATAGATTGTGGCGGCCACAGCGCAAAGCGTCTGGTTAGTGCAGATGTTGGAGGTGGCCTTCTCCCTGCGGATGTGCTGTTCGCGCGTCTGGAGCGTTAAGGTGTAGCCGGGCCGGCCCTGGGCGTCAATAGTCCGGCCGCAGATTCTCCCCGGCATTTTGCGCAGAAAGTCTTTTTTAATGGCAAAAAGCCCTAAATGCGGGCCGCCGTAAAAAAGCGGTATTCCCAGGGGCTGGCCATCAGCCACCGCGATATCCGCGTTATAGCGGCCGGGAGGATTTAATATCCCAAGGGAGATGGGATTATTCACAACCGAGATAAAAAGAGCTTTAGTCTGACGGCGCAAATCCCCTAGGGCGTCCATGTCTTCCAGGACGCCGAAAAAATTGGGCTGACTTGCGGCAAAGGCGAAGACCCCGGGATCAGTCAGGGCGTTTTTCAGGAAACCGAAATCCGTGGCGCCGGTGCGGCGGTTAAAGGGGATCTCGATGATTTTGATGTTGAGATTTTTCATGTAAGTGGCCAGGGTGGATTTAAAATGCGGATGCAGGGCCTGGGGGATAAGCGCTTTTTTGGGTATCAGTCCCAGATCATCAAGAAAATGTCTTCTGGCCAGCATGACGGCTTCGGCTAAAGCCGTGGCCCCATCGTAAAGAGAGGCATTGGCCGCGTCGAGGCCGAAGAGTTCCGCGATCATGGTTTGAAATTCAAAAAGGGCCAGCAGGGTTCCCTGACCGGCCTCGGCCTGATAGGGAGTGTAGGCGGTCAGGAATTCGCCGCGCCGGGCCAGTTCCCAGACCGCGGCGGGTATGTGATGGTCGTAAGCCCCGGCTCCCAGAAAACTGACGACGTTTTGATTGAGGCCGGCAAGGTTTTCAATATGGGCGGCCAATTCCATTTCCGTTTTAGGGCGCCCCAATTTAAGCTTCGGGAATAGGTGTTCCTTGGGAATCGAGGAAAGCAAATCCTCGAAATTTTTAACCCCGATTTTTTGGAGCAGTTTGTCTTCCATGGCTGTTTTTATCTATTTAATTATTTTTATACTGAATTTAGAGTATTCTTTCCAGATCATCGGCATAGTGGATAGATCGGCCTCTCCGGTGGACTTTTAATGAACGACTCACCGTAATTTATAAGGCGCTCCTATTGCATTTGCAATGCATATGCACTATACTGGTATTAGTCTAATGAGAACCCTGGAACAATTCGTCAATGAATGCGGCGGCCGCGCTAAGGCTTCCGTGGCTATCGGGATAGATCAGACGACTCTTTGGCGCTGGAGTCGAGGTATATCCGAACCCCGAGGCCTGGCCTTGCGGCGCCTTAAGCAGCTCGGCATCCGGCCGGTGCCCGTAGTTCTGCGAAGGGTGCCGGCACGATCGGCCGTGACCTCTGGCCAAAATTTCGTCCCCGAAGCTCTGCGGAGCGGGGCGGCCAGGATAAACAAGATCGCAAGATTCGTCCAAATCCGGCCGGCAAAAGAGGCTTTTGCCAAAAACGACGAAGAAATGCTTTTAGGGATGCTGGCTATGACTCCAGTCGAGCGCGTGGCGGATGTGGATCAATTAAGGATCCACTTCTGGAGCCTCGGCCATGATGGAAGCCAGCCGCTTGGGTTAGAGCGGATAGCCCGGGTAGTCCGGAGGTCGGATGCCAAAGAGTGATTCTAATGACTTCGCTGATCTTATAGAAGCTTTGGACAAGCACAGGGTGGAGTTCGTGATAGTTGGGGCGTACGCCGTGGCTTTCCATGGTTATGCGCGCGGCACCAAGGACCTTGATATCCTTATCCGTCCTACACCAAAGAATATCTCCCGCGCCCTGCGCGTGCTTGATGACTTTGGATTAGGTTCCTTGGGCCTCCAGGAAGCCGACTTTGCGCCGGAAAAGGTGGTTCAGCTTGGGGTTGCCCCCAACCGGGTGGATTTTATGTCGGAACTTAGCGGGGTTAGTTCCGAAAAAATTTGGCGCACGCGGGCCAGGGGCGAATATCAAGGCCATCGCGCCTCCTATATTTCCCTGGAATGTTTGCTGGAAAACAAAAAAGCCGCCGACCGGCCGCAAGATCGCCTTGACGTGCAGAAATTAGTAGATCAAAGGCGGCTTGCCGAAGAAAGAAAGAGGAAAGGCTGATTGCTGAGAGCTAATCTGGTTGGGGTTTGACCCCTTTGACTAAAAGCAACAGCGGGTGAATGAAATATAGTATCCGAGAAATTTATGAATATTGATTATTTACTCTTGGCGGCCATAGGACTCTTCGCGGTGATGGGCGCGTTTTCCGGGGCCTTGCGCCAATTGTCCCAATGGGTCGGCCTTGCCTCGGCTTATCTTCTTGCCGGACCTCTTGGCGCTGCCTTCGGCCCGTTTTTGGCGCCGCATCTGGGCCCGTATAAATCCTTTGCTCCGATCATTGCCTCTGGATTTTCCATGCCCGCGGTCTATTTCGCGATTAGTCTGTGTTATAGGTTGTTCCCTAAGCGCCTTTTATCGGCCATGGAAGAGAGCCGAGCCAACCGCTTCGCGGGATTCGTCATGGGGACCGTTAAAGCCGGCGCCATAATTTACATCATGCTCTCGATTGTGGTTTCCATGGAACAGCCTTTGGCCCTATCGGGCATGAACCTTAAGGAGCGCGCGGCCGGGTCGAAAGCCGTGGAGTTTGCCCGCAAGCACAACCTGTTTTCTTCTTTTCATCTGCCGATTCTTGAATCAGCCAAAAACCTGGCCGCCCTGCAATCTAATCCGGCGGCGATCCCCGCTCTTTTCAACGATCCGGCGCTGAAAAAAATAATCTCGGACCCCAACATCCGGAAAATGTTCTCGAATTCGGCATTGTCCGGCGGCGCGGGCCGGCAGAATGCCGCCGCCTTGCTCGAGAATCCAGATATGCAAAAATTACTCTCGGACCCTGAACTTGCCAAAAAACTCCA
>JACQWW010000107.1 GCA_016209025.1 Elusimicrobiota bacterium
CTTGAAAATAACGCCAAAAAAAGAACCCACGTCATTAAAGAACTCAAAATCAGCAACTGGCTTTTTTATCAATCCATAAAACGTTCGGGAATCGCCAATATCAGACAGAGAAATGTAAAAAACAATGACCACAAAACAAACGGACTCCTTATCCCGGCTCATTCATAACATCAACTCCAAATGTGCCAGCCTTAAAGGCGGGGCCGAGCTTTTGCCAAACTCACCCCCCGAAGAGGTCCGCGAAATCCTGGAACTTATGACCCAAAATGTCAAATCGCTGGCCAAGGCAATTGCTGAATATAGCAACCGGCTATGAAGCGGGAAAAATGAAATGAATGTCATCGTAACGCCTGTCCATGACCACTGCGCACTAGGAGCCTGTCCAACATAAGCATTTCGGCTGCAATTTTGGCTTTCGGCCTGCGCCTTTGCCAAATTTTCCTTACAGGCTCCTAGTCACCATATCCGGCACCTTTCCGGCCGGTTACCGTTTCTGGACGCTTGCGGGGGATTTGAATTTTATTGTCCCCTCGCCCGGTCTATATTCCATTCTGATTGACTTTGAGGATTCAAGCCTCTTAACCATAAAAGGTCTGCCATACCGATACGACTTTGAAGCCAAGGGGGAGATAGAGGGGCTTCTCGGCCAGCACGTGATTGCTCATATACAGGAGGAAGATCAGCGCTCCAAAACAGGTTGAACCGCGGGTTGTTTAAAAGAGAAGGTAGTGTTTGAATTCCTTGAGCTTGGAGAGATTTTTATTGATTTGATTCAAATCGAATGTTTCGGGATCGAAGGCGCCGTCGGCCCAGGTGAGCCGCTCCTCGTGTTCAGGGTGTTCTGAGTTATTAATCGCCTCAAGGAATTCCCCGTAGCCGGAAACACCGCCGACATCCTCAGGGGGGCAGGCACGGGCTCCGGCCACGCAGAGGGCGTTGCGTTGGTCAACCTCTGGAAGAAAGGATTTTTCCACGTGGAGATAATGCCGCCAGCCGTCCCCGAAGTCGTATTCATAGTCGGCGTCCAGTCGTACCAATGATAACCTGTGACAGTGCGGCAAGTTTGCCCCATGTGCTCATGGGACTGCCCTGTGTGCTCACAGGACTGCGTGCTCGACTGCCTGCTGGACTGCCAATCGCTGCTGTTGACCGAGACTTGGACCTCGGTGGCGCCCGGCGCTCCGACGCGCACGGCATAATGCCCCGGCCGGATCGTCTCGCCTTCCGTGGGAAAGTCAACGGTGCATGTGGACGCGCAGGTTTTTTCCTTGCCTGTCGCGGTTTCGTTTAAATCAAAAGGGTTCTATCGGGAACCACGGTTGGAACCACGGTAAAAGCCGGTATTTCTGTAAGTTTGAGCGCAAAGGGTGAATCTGTCTTATCATCGAATCACTTCCCACCGTCCGCCTTTGTCCGGGCCAATGCGGCGAACGAGACCCTTCCTCTGCATTTGCCGCAAATGGTACTTAATACCATCCTCGCTTATCCGTATTTCTTCCGCTAACATCGAACGGGTTATTTCGGGATTTTTTGGCGATCAAATTAAGGATTTTCTGGGTAGTTTTCTGGGTAAAGTCCTGGGTAGTTTTCTGGGCACTTGTCTCCCCGGCGGCCACCATCTGCGCCTTGAACGTGACGTTCAGAAACTCCTGCAATTCCTCAAATTTCGGCGGCACGGCGCCGTGACGCTTGCAGGCCGCTATCACGCGGTTGGTTCCCTGGCCCCAAACCTCCACCGCGCCCGTGCGGTGAAAGGCCTCGGCGATCAGAGGATCAGGGCCGCCTGCGTGAGGACGCCGCCCATGCGCAGTCCTAAGCGGTCAAGGATTTCGCCGATATCGCGGCTTGTGTCCGGCGAGATTCGATTTTGCTGGATGGCCAGTTCGCGAGTGCGCAGAATTTCCCGGCGGTCCAGGTCTTTTAAGGTCAGCCCCTCGGCAGGAAGGTTTTCCCAGCGTCGTTTGGCATGTCCGCGTTCAAGAAGCAGTTTTTCGTAGCGTCCCTTGCGGTTGACGCCAAAAAGCACTGCGCCGCCATGCGAATTAAGGAAGGCGCAGATTGTGCGCAGGCCTTCCTTGAGTTCGCCGGTTGTCCGCTTGAATTCCAAGCAAGGCCCCTCGCCTTTGGCGACAAGCTGTCTTATTTCTTTTTCGTTCATATTAACAACACCTTATTTTAGACCATCCTAACCGCGAAAACAAAAATTACTTTGTTGTCGAACATGGATGCCTGTTATAAAATTTGTTTGGTATTTTTTTGGTGTCCAAAAAATGGCTATTGTTAATGGTAAGAAAATGACATAACCTTAGTATAAATGGAAATAATATGAACAATTGCCTTAAAAGGATAAAATAAAGCGAGAAAATAACCATATTAAATGGAAATAAAATGACACCCATATCGGAAATCGTTTTCAGCCCTTCAGAGAATAAGGAATCTCAGAGGATTCGTCATCTTGTACGTTCCGGACGCCTTAAGAAAATCGCGTCCAAGATTTATAGTTCGAACCTGACGGATTCCCCCGAAAAGATCGTTCGGAACAACCTTTATGAAATCCTGGGGCAAAAATATCCCAACGCCGTGGTGAGCCACCGGACGGCTTTAGAGGGAAAGCCGACGCCCGATGGGGTTGTTTTCCTGACATACCGTTATACGCGAAAAATTCGCCTTCCGGGAGTAACGGTAAGGCTGCTTCAAGGCCGGGGTCCGGCAACCGCAGATATGCCGTTCGTGGGCAAGCTCCACATAGCTTCAACGGCCCGCGCCTATCTTGAAAATCTGCAAACAAGCCGCGCCCGCGGTTCGGCGGCTAAATCATTACCCAGAAAAGAGATTGAGGACCGGCTTGAAAGAATCTGCCGGGTTCAGGGGGAAGCAGCGCTCAATGATCTGCGCGATAGAGCCCGCAATGTCTTGCAGGAAATCGGGATGATTGAAGAATTCCGGGAGCTCGACGTAATTATCGGCGCAATCCTTAAGACGAAATCCGCCGGGGGTCTGGAATCTTCCGCTGCCAAGGCCCGCGCGGCCGGGCATGCCTACGACCCGGATCGGCTGCGGCTTTTTGAAAATTTGTTTTCAGAGTTAAAAAGCGGCGAATTTAAATCAAGAAAGGAACCGCATCGCGAAGTAGACGCTATCCGCAATATGGCGTTTTTTGAAGCGTATTTTTCCAATTACATCGAAGGGACGGTTTTTGAGATCGGGCAGGCCGAGGACATTGTTTTTGCCAACAAGATTCCGCAATCCAGGCCGGCCGACGCGCACGACATTATGGGGACATTTATCGTCGTATCCAATATTAATGAGATGAGCCGCGCCCCGGATTCTTTTGAATCGTTTTCGGCGAGTCTTCGGTCCCGGCATCAAAGATTGCTCGCGGGGCGTCCCGATCAAAAACCAGGAGAATTTAAAAGCGAAACCAACCGGGCGGGGGAAACCGTTTTTGTCGAGCCCGATCTGGTCCGCGGGACGTTAAACTCCGGCTTCGAGTTTTACCGGGCGCTGGAACATCCGCTTGCCAGGGCGATGTTTATGATGTTTTTGGTTTCGGAAGTCCATCCGTTCAACGACGGAAACGGAAGGATTGCCCGCGTCATGATGAACGCGGAGCTTGTCCACGGCGGCTTAAGGCGCATCATTATTCCGACGGTCTTCAGGGACGACTATTTAACCGCTTTAAGGGTTTTGTCGCGTCAAAACCGGCCTCAGCCATATATCAAAGCGCTCAACCGGGCCCAAGAATTTTCCTTCAGGATAGATTTCTCCGACTATAAAACCGCGCGAAAGGCCCTGGAGAAGGCCAATGCTTTCAAAGAGCCCGGCGAGGGCCTCCTGGCGTTCCCTGAAACATCGGACGATCCCGTTTAAAAGCGTGGGTTATGGGGTCAGGTCTTCATTTGTCTCAGGTCATTTTTGTCATGAACAAGTGACGAATGAAGACCTGACCCCAGGCTGAGACATCGCCGCTGATTTGGCCGCGTTACCGGCGGATTCTTTCGCGCATCTGTTTTATCCGGCGCCTGACAGCTTGCCGGCGTTTAAGCGGCAATGCCCGCCAGCGGGCTTTTAAGGCGGCGTGGCGTTTGCGCAAAAGCGCCATCCGCTGCTTGACGGCCTAAAAGCGCCGCAATTGCCTCGGTTTGGGCGGCGGCCCGGAACGCACTAAATCAATTTCTTCGCCGGGGCCGATTTGAACCGAGGGGGCTCCTTCCAAGTCGGTCATGGTCGCTTCCACCCGGCCCTCGAAAACGCCGACCCCGCCTTCGGCGGCGTCCGTGCCCGCCGTGTCGGCCGCAAATTCCGTACCCCGCACTGCCAGGGTGGTGACCGGCATGATGATGTTGATCGAGCGCCTTTTTTCTTCGAGCTTCTCTTCGATTTTTCCAAGGAAGCTTCCCATAAAAAGCTTGAATTTGCTCCAGGTGACATGCGTTGAGGTGACTTCAAATACCGTGTTCGGACCGAGCTCGAAGGTATTGTCTTTGTCAATTTGGATGATGGCCTTTGAAGGTTCGGGCCCGGTTTTGACGGCTTCGCCTTCTTCCAAGGGGACATCCTCGCTGTCTTCAGGTATCGGTTCCCATTCGCCGCCGGATTGTCTAACCCAGACAGAGCCCTTCCATTCAACCAGCCGGGCGTCGCGCCCCTCTGGGGCTTCCATCGTCCCTGATCTCTGTGAAGGGGCGTCGCGCCCCTCTGGGGCTTCCATCGTCCCTGATCTCTGTGAAGGGGCGTCGCGCTGATTTTGGCTTTGAACCTCGCCGGCTGAAGCGTCGCCAGCCTTTTGGGCGGTTTCCTTAGCCGATAAGCGCAGGGAGGTAAAAGGGCAAGCCGTCAGGACAAAGAGGGCGGCTCCTATATATTTAAAAAAATGGTTTTTTGTCATGGATTTGCCCTCCCAATATTATCACTGTAACAATTCTGAAGGCTGTTTTGCCAGGCGCTTCGCTTTTTTAAGCAGATAACGGTAATGGTTGTGTTCTTCCAGGGTGCGAAAAAACTCATGACTGCCGTCGCCTCTGGCCACGAAATACATGTAATCTGTTTGAGCGGGGGAAAGAACAGCGCCGATCGAATCGGCGCCGGGGTTGCCGATGGGTCCGGGCGGCAGGCCCCCATGGAGATAAGTGTTATACGACGATTGAATTTTCGTGTCTTTATAGGTCAGGCGGTCCTTCCATTTTCCCAGGGCATATTGCACTGTCGGGTCGGCTTCCAATTTCCAATGTTTTCCAAGCCTGTTTAAAAATACGCCGGCGATCAAGGGTTTTTCCGGGCCGCAGGTCGTTTCAAGCTCGATAATGGAAGCCAGGGTTACGACATCTTTAATGCTGAAACCGGCCGGCAGCGTCAGATTTTCAAAACGTTCTTTCCAGACGCGGCCGAATTGATTGGCCATGGCGTGAAGCACGGTTTCAGGCGGCGCATCAGGCTCCAGAAAATAGGTTGACGGGTAAAGAAAGCCTTCCAATTTTTTTTGTTTGGCTGTCTCAATGAACGAATCGGCATCGGTTACGGAAGAGGCCTCGAGCCGCTCCGCGATCTGCTCGATTCTCCATCCTGCGGGAACAGTAACCTTAATGGTGAAGGTTTGGCCTTTTATCAGTTTTTTAGCCAGAACCGGCCAAGCTTCGGGCCGGCGCAGCAGATAAGGGCCGCTTTTGAACTTTGTGTCCCATTTTAAGGCCGCGGCGAGGATTAGAAAAGCCCTGGAATGGCGCAGAACCCCTTGTTCTTGAAGCATGGCGGTAATTTCGCGCGCTGTTTTGCAGTTTTTCGGGATTTTAACCAGAATTTGCTCGGATGAATGAGGGATCAGCGGCAATTCCCAGGCAAGAGCCGCAGCGGCGGCGAGTCCCAGTAAAAGGGCAAAAAAACTATTCCGGCTTGCCAAGGGGGAACCTTTCAATGCAGGAATAGATTGGAGCCGGAGAAGCTAATTGGCTCTTCATTAAGACAACGCCGCCTGCCTGCCAGCAACCTAAAGCCGGAGCAGGCCGCTCTAAATAGCCGAGAAGCCGGGAGAGGGACTCTCTGGGCGGCGGTTTTGGGAAACGCGCGATAGTCAAATGGGGGCTTGGTTCGCGTTTATCAAAAACGATTCCGGTTTTTTCGAGAGCCTGGCCGAGCCTGACAGCCGTTTCAGTCAGCTCTTTTTTGCCTTCGCCCAGGCCGATCCACAGCACGCGCGGGGAATGCCGGCTGGGGAAAACGCCTAGATTGTTCAGCGCGGCCGGGAAAGCCGGGAAACCTTCAAGTGCATGGCGGGCCGCGTTTTTTAAATCTTCCAGTCTTGCCTCGTCAACCTCTCCTAGAAAGACAGCCGTGATATGCATATTTTGCGGGGGAACCCATTTGGCTTGAAGACCCGGACAGCCTTGTTTGATTTCTTCGCAAAGCCCGGCTGTTTTGCGGCGCAGTTCCGCCGGGATTTCTATGGCAAAAAATAATCTCATAAGTTAACGGGGATTCCGATTTCCTTGAGTCTCGCCATTGTTTTGTCAACGTGACTGCCTGACCAGAAGATTTTGCGGCATTTTTCGCAAAAATAAAACTCTTGTTGGAATTCAAAAACCTTGGGAGGGATTTTCTTCGGGTCAATTTTCGACTTGGGGATTTTTTTGAGCGGCCGGTTGCATTCGGTGCAGCGCTCGTCACAGCGGCCTCGCCTGCCCTCGCCGGTGACGGCACCAACCTCTATCCGATGCTGCCGGCCGAGACGCAGATCATGATGGTGTTCGACGTCGCGGACTCGCGCGACTCACCGCTGCTGCTCA
>JACQWW010000108.1 GCA_016209025.1 Elusimicrobiota bacterium
GTTTTGATTTTCGTCGAATCGGGTTCGGTCCAATCAGGCGGTCAGCTTGCCGGCATTAAAAAAGCCCTGGAAAAAGCCGGTTATCCGACGCATATTGTCGGCGTGCCGGCTCAGGTCAGGGATATTGAAAATGCCTTAAAAAAGCTTGAATCAAAAAAAATAAAACAAGCGATCTGCGTTCCCCTCCTTATCAATTCAAATTCCGAAATTTTTGAGCGCTTGGCTTATGCGCTCGGCAAACGCGAAAAGCCGCCCGAGTATCTATCGGCGCAGAATGACCGCCAGGCCAATGCGGCGGCGGCGCAGGAGCGGCAGATGAAAGGAAAAAACGGCTTAAGGTTGGAGATGCCTGTCAAATCGCCGGTGGCGATTGATCTCAAGCAGGTGAAAACTAAAATCTCCACGAAGCTCGTTTCGGCTTTGGATGATCATCCTTGCGCCGCGGAAATTCTCCTGGAGCGGGTCCGCAAATTGTCAAAAAAGCCCGTCCAGGAGGCGGTGGCGATGGCGGCCGAGGGCCTTTTGGCGCCGGCCGCGCAAGCAGCGTGGCTGGAAACAGGCCGCAATGTGGTCCGCCGAGTTAAAGAAGAAGGCGGTTTCGCGGATTGCCAGGTTTTTGGTTTTTCAGACAATGCCCCCCAGGCCATCCGCGAAAAACAAGCGGCCCAGATCAGAAATTTCGTCCAACAGCAGTCAAGAGAGCGCCGGCGCGTCATCATTGTGCCTTATTTAATGAACGCCGGCGGCTTCGGCAAGTCCATGGCCAAAGTCCTGTCCGGCCTTTTTTATAAGATCGGTCAGGAAGGCCTGATGCCTCACCCTTTAATAGAGCAATGGGTTTTGGAGCAAGTGAAAAACAATGAATGAAAGAATGGAGTTGGGGATTGGGGGTTAGGGGTTGGCAATAAAAAACTATACCGATCTTGAAGTCTGGCAATTGGGCATTGAACTGGCAAAAGAGGCGTATCATCTGGCGGACCGGTTGCCCAAAACAGAAATTTTTGGGTTGGTTAGTCAAATAAGACGATCTGCCGTATCCATTCCATCTAACATTGCTGAAGGGCATAGACGGCAATATCCAAAGGAATTTGTTCAATTTCTTTACCAAGCTCTAGGTTCTCTTGCTGAGCTTGAAACGCAAATCTTTTTAACCGGAGAAATTCATCACATTAAGGCATCCGACGGCATGCTTAATATGACGGGAATATTAGGCAGAAAACTGCGCCGTCTGATTCAAGCTCTTGTAAACCCAAAGCCTCAATGACTCCATCCCAACCCCCAACCCCCAACCCCCAACCCCTGTTGGCAGAGCGCGTTTTGGACAAGGGCTTTGTCCAGCTTACAGATTTTATGGGAGGCGACGACGCCGTGGTGCAGGCGGCGCGCGCATCTATGGCGCAGGGACTCAAGGGCGAAGAAAAAGACAAAAAACTTGTTTTTTATCTTATGGAACATAATCATATGACGCCTTTTGAGCATGCGGTTTTCAAGTGGCATGTAAAATGTCCGATATTCGTCATGCGTCAATGGATCCGGCACAGAATAGGAAGTTTTAACGAGTGGAGCTTGAGATATTCGCAAACACCGGATGAATTTTATGTTCCGAGTGAGTTTCGCGCTCAGGACATGAAAAATAAGCAGGGTTCCGTGGCCGCCGCCGCTATTGATCAAAAAGCTGAGCTGGCGGATTACAAGTCGGCACTGGATCATGCTTATCAAACTTATAAAAAGTTTCTCGACAGGGGCGTAGCCAGGGAAATGGCCCGGATGGTTCTGCCGACCGCGCTTTATACCCAGTTTTTTTGGACGGTCAATGCCAGAAGCCTGATGAATTTTCTTTTGCTCAGGGCCGAGGCCCATGCCCAATGGGAAATGCGGCAATATGCCGAAATCCTGGCCAAGTTTTTTAAAATGAAAATGCCCTGGACCTGGCAGGCGTTCCTTAAGTTTGTCTGGAAAGGGGGAAATCCGGTTTTTGATAAAGAGAAAAGATTGTTGAAGACAAAAGGATAAAGGATAAAGATTATGGAATTAAAATCACAAACCAAATCAGATAGCGGTATTTCGGTTGCGGCCAAACCGCAGTATATCCGGTTCGTCTGCTATAAAATTGACCCGTCTTTCCGAAAGCTTGACATGAACATGCGCGTCCAGGCCAAGGAAGAGGCCTTGACAGGTTTTGATATGTTCAGGGAGAAAATGATCATCTCCACCTACAGCCTGCTGGCCACCCGCGCCGAGGCTGATTTTTTGATTTGGCAGGTTGCCGACGATCTGGACATTTTCGACGAATTCGCGGCCCATTTGTCGCGGACAAGCTTCGGCCCTTATTTGACGCGCATCCATTCGTTTTTGACCATGACGGTTAATCCCTTGTCGCCCGACAAAATCGGTTCGACGAGAGACTGCCGTCCGGCGCAAAACCGGTTTCTTTATATTCGGTCCGCGGCGCGGACCGGCGCATGGCAGCAGCTGCCTTTGCCGGAACGTCAGAAAATGATGGAAGAATATGTCGGTGTCGTCGCCAAATATCCTTCGGTTAAATTCAGCATTTTTCATTCCTTTGGCCTTGACGACCATGATTTGGTTTTTATTTTTGAATCCGACGATTGGAAGAGTCCTCAAAATTTGATTCAGGAACTTCGCGAAACCAAGGCCAGCCAGTATTTCCGGCGCGACACCCCGGCTTTGGCAGGGTTGAACCGCGAGCCCAAATGGATATTCGACGCCGTAGGATAAAAATAGGAATATGGAATGTGGAATATAGAATATAGGGTAAAAAAGGGAGCGGCAAAGATTTTTACGGGTGCAGGGGCAAAAGTTTGGTTGTCATTGCGAGCCTCGGGCGAAGCAATCTCAAAGCCATGCCGCGCTTGGGATTGCCACGCCCCGACGCGAGTCGGGGCTCGCAATGACACAGGGGGGTGTTTGATTACCAAATTTTTGCCCCCGCACCCGATTTTTACGCTTTTTCTTCTATATTCTATATTCTATATTCAATATTCCATGCCTTTGTGTGCCGCTAAACTGCCGCCCGGCCTTTACGCCAAATTCGAGACTTCCAAGGGGGAAATTGTCTGCGAGCTTTTTGCCGGCAAAACGCCCGTGGCGGTCCGAAATTTCGGCATGCTGGCCCAGGGAGTGACGAGCTGGGTTGATCCTAAAACCGGCAAGAGGACAACGAATAAAAAGTTTTATGACGGCCTTTCTTTTTACAAGGTTATTGCCGGAGTTTCAATTGAAGGGGGCGATCCCTTGGAAAACGGGACAGGGGGTCCCGGGTTTACATTTGAAGATGAAATCCATCCGGACTTGAAATTCGATCGTCCGGGCAGATTGGCTCTCGCTGGCGACATCAAACCCAACAGCAACGGCAGCCGCTTTTTTATCACAGTCAAACCAGCGCCCGAGATTGACGGCCTTTATACGATCTTTGGCCAAGTCGTTAAAGGCCAAAAAGTCGTCAAAAAAATCAGCGAAGTAAAATCCGACGAGAAGGGCAAGCCCGTCAGGCCGGTCATGCTGGAAAACGTTGAAATTTTCCGCGTCGAAAGCAAAAAGTAGAACTATTTAGGGGGTTTGACTTTTTTCCAGAAGGCGGCCACGGGCGTGCCGAAGATATAAAGGATGGGCACTAAAACCAAGGCTACGGTGAAGCCGAAATGAACAGCCACCAGGCATCCCAGCACGACTAAAAAAGCGATGTCGCGGCGCAGGTGATCCGATTTTTGGACAGGAGTTTTCAGGCTTCGGTAAGGAAGATGGGAAATCATTAAGTACCCCATGGCCGCGAACATAAAAATAATCAGCCGCCGCAAGAACGCCTCGTGATCCTCAAATAGATTGTTGCCGAAACGTTGGCCCAAAAACAGCAGCAATAACGCCCAAAGAAGAGATGCCCCCGTAATCGGAAGACCTTCAAAATGGGAGCTTAGTTTAGCCGCTTGCAAAGCGCCGCGGTTAAAGCGCGCCAGGCGGAAAGCTCCGGCCAACACGTATGCCAGGCACGCGGCGAAACTAAATACCGTGGGCTTTTCATCAAACAAGGACACATAGAAAACGATCACCGGAGCGACCCCGAAGCTGACCAGGTCGGCCAAGGAATCGAGCTCAAGGCCGACGGACGAGGTTATTTTCATTTTGCGGGCCACAAAGCCGTCAAAAAAATCACACAAGCACGCGACCATTAAGAGCGCTCCGAGAAGAGTGAAAAAAGAAGCGGAATTTTCTTGAAACCAGTCTCTTTTGGTAAGAGCCAGCCAAATCACGATAAAACCAAAGGCCAGGTTGCCCAGGGTCAGGATATTGGGAATCCAGTTTCGCAGGACAGTCCTGCGCGCAGACGCAGGGCACTCAGGCTTAAGATGTAAACGTTCCAATAACCGTTGTTCCGGCATAAACCTTATCGCCGACTTTGGTCCAAATTTCAGCTTTTCCCCGGGGAATTTCCAGCTCAACGCGCGAGCCCAATAAAATCATGCCCAGCCTTGTTCCTGGTTTCAGTTCCATGTCTTTTTCAACCAAGGTAAGAATCCGCCTGGCCACGATCCCCGTGATCTGGCGCACCACGCATTCTCCGAGGATTTTGTTCGTGATTTTAATGGCTGCGGAGGAATTCATCCGCGAGGCATCGGGCCGGTAAGCAGGCAGGCAATAGCCCTTTTTCCTTAAAACTTCCGCTACCAGGCCTTCGAACGGCGAGCGCTGAACATGGCAGTTGAAGGGGGAAAGAAAAATGCCAATCCGGAGGCAGTCATTGATTTCTGAAGTATCAGCAACCTTTCCGTCTGCAGGCGCTAAAATCGGCTGCCAGCCCGGTTTTAGCTTGGCGACGATACTGCTGTCTGGCCTGCGCTCGGGGTCACGGAAAAACCAAACAAGGAAAAAAGTGAACAGGGCTGATACAGCGGATAACGCAGACACGGCGGGCAATGAAAAAAACCGGCCGGCCGCGGCCAAGAGAGCCGTTGAAATGGCTAGAAAAAGAATCAGCGGCCAAGCTGTTGGAAAGATCGGGAGGAATCGCTGATTCTGGTTAGCGACCGCGCCCCCCTTGCTGTCTGCGCTCGCCGCTGTTTTGCATGCGCTCGCCTTGATGCTCCATGCGCCCGCCGCGCTGTTCTCGGCGTTCGCCCTGCCCTTGCATACGTTCGCCGCGCTCTTGGCGATGTTCGCCCCGGTTTTCCATGCGCTCGCCTTGATGTTGCATACGTTCGCCTTTATGTTCTAAACGCTCGCCCTTTTGTTCGAGCCGATGGGCGGCTTTTTCGTGTCCGGCCGCGTCAAGCTCCTGGGCCTTCTGCTGCATATTCTCCCCGCGTTGCTCCACGCGTTCTCCGCGTTCTTGCCGGCGCTCGCCCGTTGTCTCGAGCCTTTCGCCCTGGTTCTCAAAACGTTCGCCGCGCTGTTCTCGGCGTTCGCCCTGCCTTTGCATGCGCTCGCCGCGCTCTTCACGGCGCTCGCCCCGGTTTTCCAGCCTTTCTCCCCTGTCTTCTCGGCGCTCCATTCTGCGTTCGTGCCGTTCTTCCATCCGCTCGCGAACTTCAGGCAGCGGGGGTTCAAGATTTTCTTGCCTGTTTTCACGGCGCTCCTGGCGCTTTTCCATTTTTTCCTGGTGGCGTTCGCGCCGTTCTTCCATCCGCTCGCGTTTTTTTAACTGGCCCGGCGCGTTTTCCGAATTTCCAGGGCCCCCTTCGGCATTTTCTACAGCCGGACCGGCCGGCCTTGCCTTGCCGGACGCCCCGTCATTGGATTGGCTCCAGCCAAAGCCCAAGCATAAACCGCAAACAACAATAGATAGTCCGATCGCTTTAATGAGATTTTTCATGTTTCCCCCCAGTATCCCCGGCTCAAAGGCAGGCCGGATTATTAGTAAAGCGCAATAAATGCGCCCAGTTTGATTATAACCTTTCGGATTACGTTCCACGCGGCGGCTTTATTACTTTTTTGAATTATTGGCCGGCTCCTAGAAATTTGCCGGGTACCCGTTTCTTTCATTGATCGGAACAGACCTGATGGTCCATTCCTCGCGGATGCTTTGGAAAGATTGCTGAAATTCACCCAGGGCGTTTTTAATGCAAGTTTTTATTTGCCTGACAAGCCGTCGTTGAGTTGCTTCGTTAATAGGATTCGCCTCCACGCTTACTTCCAGGGTTTGATTTTTAAATTTACCGGACGGCACGCTGTCGCTTAAGTTTTGCGCTTCCTGGGAAAATTGGGCTTTAATGCGGCCCATGTCCACTTCCGCCCAGATGGTGCCGGTGACGGCGTAAATAAGGACATTGGTTTCGTCTTGCGCTTCTTGCGCAAAATCATTGACAGCCGCGGCGCCGCACGCGTTGATGGCCGCGCGGATTTCCCGGTCAATGCGCTCAAGCATTTCGTCTTCCGTTTCATATTCCAGGGCTGTTTTTTGTTTAGGCTCGGCCTTTTTGGCCGCCCAGGCGTTGCCGGCGCCAAGAATCATAAAAATCATGACATTGGCGATAATAATATTTCTGAATTTCATAACTTCCTCCTAAAAACCCTCTATTAAATATTTAACAGGAATATGAGGAAAATGCCAGGTGGGGTTAGAATTTTATCTCAGCGGCCCGGGCTTCCAGGGCGAGCGGCAATTTTTGCCTGAAGGGGGAAACCCGATCCTTACAGGCGTTGTCGGCGCAGCGGCCGCAGTATTTGCGCTGGCACGGATCAATATGGGTGTGGAATTCCCCGTCCAAATCGCAGCCGTTGATAAGAGTTTCTTCGAAACGGTCCGCGTGGCCGTGGGCCAGGGCCACGGCCGCGTATTCAGGGACCACGACGTGGATGTCAACGTGGACATAGCGGCCCGACCTGATGGCTCGAAGGCCGTGGATGGCGATAATATTCAAATTCTTAAGCGCGCTTTCCTGCATGGCGTTAATGGCGCTGACGATTCTTTCAATCGTAGGCGCGTCTTCCTGGTCCAGCAGGGCCGCGGCTGATTCGCGCACCAATTTGTAGCCGGTTCGGGCCAGAAACAATCCGACCGCCACAGCGATCGCCGGGTCCAGCCAAAGGAGCCCGGTCAATTTGACGGCACAAAGGCCGATCAGGACGCCTGCGGTGGTGTAAA
>JACQWW010000109.1 GCA_016209025.1 Elusimicrobiota bacterium
AAGGCAATGGGGTCAGGTCTTCATTTGTCACTTGTTACGACAAATTATGGCCGCCATTTAGTTCATGTCAACAAGTGACAAATGAAGACCTGACCCCATTGCCTAAAATCCGGGTCTTTACCACCCGGCCTGACACTCTTTTTGGAGCGACCTACATGGTATTATCGCCGGAGCATCCTTTATTAAACGAAATCGTGACGCCGGATCAGCGCCAGGCGGTTGAAGAATACCGCCAATCAGCTTTAAAAAAGACGGAGATGGAGCGAACCGAGCTTGGGAAAGAAAAAACCGGGGTTTTTACCGGGGCTTTTGCCATAAATCCGGTCAACCATGAAAAAATTCCGGTTTGGGTCGCGGATTACGTTCTATATCACTATGGAACAGGCGCTATTATGGCTGTTCCGGCCCATGACCAACGGGACTTCGCGTTCGCCAAAAAATACAAACTAGTCATGAGGCAGGTTGTCTGGCCGGTGGCCGGGAAATATTTTCCATTGGACAGGGCTTATGAAGAGGAAGGTTATGGCCATAATTCCGGCGAGTTTTGCGGATTGCCGACGGCGGAATTTAAGGTCAAAATCACCGAATGGCTGGAAAATAAAGGCCTGGGCTGCGCCAAAAAGGTTTATAAACTGCGCGACTGGGTTTTTTCAAGGCAGAGATATTGGGGGGAACCCATCCCGGTCGTGCATTGTCAGGGCAAATGCGGGAAAACCGTTCTTGTTCCCGAAGAAGAACTGCCCCTTAAACTGCCGGAGGTAAAACAATTTCAGCCCACCGGAACCGGAGATTCGCCGCTTTGCGCTATCCGCGAATGGGTTGAAACCAAGTGCCCTGTCTGCGGCGGAGCCGCCGAGCGGGAAACCAACACCATGCCGCAATGGGCCGGTTCCTGTTGGTATTATCTGCGTTTCATTGACCCGAACAATTCAAAAGTTCCCTGGGATAAAGAGATGGAAAAACGCTGGGGACCGGTTGATCTTTACGTGGGCGGCTCCGAGCACGCGGTCTTACATCTTCTTTACGCGCGGTTCTGGCACAAGGTTCTTTACGATCTGGGCTGGGTTTCCACTAAGGAGCCTTTTTTAAAGCTCAGGCACCAGGGCATGATTCTTTCCTACTCTTATCAAGACAAACTGGGCGCTTATCATGGCTATGATGAAATTGATTTTGGGACCGAACAGCCTAAACTCAAAACCACCGGCGAGGTCCTGGCAAAAAATATCGAAAAGATGTCTAAGTCCAAAAAAAACGTGGTCAACCCCGATGAAATCATCGGCCGCTGGGGCGCGGACACTGTGCGGCTTTACGAAATGTTCATGGGCGAATTTGAGTTTTCAAAACCATGGGACATGACTCAAATAGAGGGAGTCAGCCGGTTTTTGCAGAAAGTTTGGAGACTAATACAAGACAAGGCACAAAATATACATGAAGGGGCGGAGAGCTTCACTCCGAGGCGTCATACCGGCGAAAGCCGGTATCCAAACTCCGCCCCGACGAAAGTCGGGGTCCAGAATAAAGGCCTGGATTCCGGCTTGCGCCGGAATGACGAGACAAAAAATTTTTCACCTCTTCATGTACATGAAAGATTAAGACACAAAACAATTAAACTGGTAACAGAAAGAATCGAAACGTTCAGATTTAATACCGCTATTTCCGCGTTGATGGAATACGTCAATAATTTGATTGGCGCCGGGGCCGCTCGAGAGGATTTGGAAACCCTGCTTAAACTTCTATCGCCTTTTGCGCCTCATTTGGCCGAAGAATGTTGGGAAATTTTAGGCAACAGGCCGTTTGTTTCAACGAGTCCGTGGCCGAAATATGATGAAAACCTGGCGCGGGAGGAAAAAATCTCCGTGCCGGTGCAGATCAACGGAAAATTAAGAGACACCCTGGAACTCGATCGGGATTCGCTGGATGAAAAAAAGCTCATTGAACAAGCCAAGTCCAGCCCCAAGGTTTCTAAATTCCTGGAAAATGCCAAAATAGTAAAGGTGATTTACGTGCCAGGCAAAATATTGAATTTTGTAGTCAAGGAGTCGTCTAATGAAAAATAATCTTTATGGTTTCGCCTCATTGGCCTTATTGGCCTCATTGGCCTTCTTCAGCAGCGGTTGCGCCAAAGACCAATCCGTCGTTTACCGTCCGTCGCCGCAAATCATGCCGTCGCACATCAGAAAACTGGCGATCCGCCCTTTTGTCAACAAAACCCAGCAATTCGGCCTTGAAGACAAGCTGACCATCAGCGTCAACAACCGTTTTTTGACGGACGGCACCTATAAAATCACGGCCATTGAAGAAGCCGACGGAATTCTCCAGGGCGAAATTTTGCGTTATATTCACATTCCTGTCGCTTACGATTCCAATCTTGTGGCTACCCAGTATAAATTGGACGTTGTCGTGCGCATCAGTTTCGTTGACAAGACAACGAACGAAATTCTTTGGGAAGAGCCTAATCTTGTCGGCGCCATGGCCTATCCGGTATCCAGTCTTCCCGGGGGCATGACGGAGGAGCAGGTGCGGGCAATTATTTGGGAAAGACTCTCGAAAGATATTTTAAAACGCACGATCTCCGGTTTCGGCGCAGTGACCGGAGAAAGTCAAAGAAAAATCGCTCCGAAAGTTCCGGATAACAGCAACCCCCCAACGCCGACACAGCCTTGACAACCCAGCTGCCTCTACTGCAAGAAATCGCAGCGGTAACGAGCGCTTTTGTTATTAAGCCGATTTACATGGTTATGATGGCTTATACCGTGTATTATCTGCACAAGCGAGCGGACGAAGACTTGGGGATGTGAGATCGCCTGCGCCGTCAATTTTACTTTTTTCAAAGAAACCTCGGCGCTTTTTGAGGCCATTCATGGCTTTGGCATGATCGTTGGCCTAGGGATCATCATACTCGGGTTTCTTATTTTAATTGACAACCGAATCGTTTTTTTGACGGATAAAGAACGGCCATGCGTGATGATCCGAATCTGCCGGCAATGCATAAAAAAATCTGACGCCGCATGCGGCTTGGAAAGACTTTTTCTATTTGCAACCCTCAGCTTGGCTATCCTCAATTTAATGCCTCTGATTTCTCCGTTAATGCCGCTTCAAAGGGAGGTCATCATCTTTGGCTCACGGGTGTGTCAGTGGTCTCCGGAAATCCTCCAGATACTCGAATTCAGAATTTATCCCCTTGTCGGTTTTATTCTTTTTATTGCTTCCTTTTTTATTCTCCTGGCTATTAAGGAAACGCCTGCGCGATACGCCAGATATACGTTTTCTTTAGGCATGGGTTTTTTATTTTTTCCTTTATTCCAATACATTCTTTTGCACTGTTATTACGACCGGATGGATTGGAGCGCCTTTTGGGAGGAACTGACCGAGCTTATGCTGGCGTCAGGAATATTGATTTTTCTTTGGGTATTCCCAGGGTTGGCTAAAAAACAAAACGAGGAAAAATTATGCTAGAG
>JACQWW010000110.1 GCA_016209025.1 Elusimicrobiota bacterium
AACAATTACTGTTTTTCTTTTCCCCTGGTGACCCGATTTGAAGGAAGTTCGGGGTGGAGGCCCGCGGGTTCTGTCTTATCCGGACTATCCCGCAGTTACAAGGTTATTGGAATTATAGCACGAAATAATGGCGTTTTCGTGAATTTTTTTACCCTAAAACTTCTTTGGCCATTTTAACATCATCGGTCCAAATTCCCTGAACGCCCTGGGCTAAAAACCAATGAATATCATCGGGCGTGTTGGCAATGCCGCCGGAAACCTCTATGCCGCAAGCTTTAAGGCGGACGATTTCCGTTTTAAGATCAACAAGCCAAGCGCCGCTTTTGAAAAGATACCTGTTTTTCCATTGCCAATCCCAGCCAAGGCAGATGTTTTCTGCGCCGGCCTGCTTGGCTTTCTCCAGCATGCGCCACGGATACTCCGGCATCAAAGAAACCCGAACCAGCGGCTCGATCGTCCGGGCCCAAAGAAGAAAATCCCTCGATTCGGAAAAAAAACCAAGGACAAAACAACGGCTATTAAGGCCCTCTTTGACTGCCAGCTTGACAGCCGCCTCGGCCAGCTTAAAAGAAGGCCGGTGAAAATCAAAATAACATTCGATCCCCGGATGGCTTTTCATGAAATCCAAAACGTCTTTGAGATGAGGAATCCGGTATTTCCCAAAAATTCGCTTTGCCGCCAGCTCTTTATAAGTAACCTTTTGCACTTGCGCCGGATCGCTAGCAAGGCGCTTGAGGTCGTCGTCATGGAATATAACCGGCTCATTGTCGGCTGTCAACTGCACGTCGCACTCCAAGCCGTCAACCCCCAAATCAACGGCTTTTTGTGCCGCTTCCAGCGTATTTTCCGGCCCGGTTCTGGCCCCGCAACGATGAGCGAACAGCTTGATATGGCTCACGAGGTTGTAACGCGCTAAATGATTTTTCCCGGATTCATAATGCCTTTAGGATCGTAAATTTTTTTTCTAGCCCTCAATCCATCGAGACGGCTGTTTTGATAAGCATGGCTTATCCATGGCAGTTTGGCAAAACCTATGCCATGGTGATGATTGACCAGGCCGCCGCATTTAATACACGCCTCCATGGCCAGGCGCCAGGCGGTTTGATGGCGATAAATAGAGTCCTGCGGATTTGCGCCCCGGCCGGCAATAATAAGATAAAGGCATCCCCCCTCGCCGGTAAAATGCGAAATATGCCCCATGACCAAAGCATAAGGTGAAACCGCGGCCATGGTTTCCTGGTAGATGCGCCCCAGGCGGTCCCAGCCCGCCCAGGTATCAAGCGTATCCACAAAACATCCTTGATTAAAAAGCGCCATGATTTTATCGGTATTCCACTGATACCGCTTGGCAAGCCAAATTTCCCCGGCTTTTTCGTCGGCCTTTATGGGTTCATTTTTCAACAATTTGACCAAATGCTCCGCCTCTTGCGCCTGCGTCTCATCAAGCACCATAACCAAAAGCCAGGGCCGCGGACTGCGAATTTTATCTTCAAGTCTCCGAAGAAACCGCACGAGATTAAGATGTTTAAGAAGGCAGCACCTTAACTTAAACTCAGCTTCATCGTTTATAAGCCGGTATTTTGATCGAGCCATGCCGCCGGCGCGCGCCTCCATCTGGTCATAAAGCCTGGTAACCGCGGGCCGGATGCCGCTTCTGATAAGATAGCGGACAAAATCAAGCCCTTGGCTTATAGCCCCAAATTCGCAGGATAATGAAAAATATTTTTCCGGCAGGCGCCTGATCTTTAATGTGACTTTAGTCACAATGCCCAAAGTCCCTTCGCTCAAGATAAAATCATCCGGTTCCACTTCAACCAAACGTCCGTCAGGCAGGGCGGCTTCGATTTTTTTCGCTTGATCGCCTATGCCTCCATAGAGCGTGGAGAACTGGCCGAAGGATCCGGTGGCGATCCACCCGCCCGCGGTGGAGATGTCAAGTGCCGCGGGGAAATGCTGTAACGACCAGCCACGGTTGTTAAGATAGGACTCCAGATCGCCGCCTAAGACGCCGCCTTCAACGGTAACCGCGCTATCTGCCATTCCTAAAACTTTATTAAGGCGCTCGGTTTTAACGACGATAGATTCGCGGTTGCTTGGGATGGCTGAACCGCAGACCCCTGAACCGCCGCCCCTGGGCACCACGGCAATGCCGCGATCATTGGCCCATTGAAGCAGACGGCAAAGTTCTTCGGCATTTGCAGGTTTTATCAGCGCATCAGGAGTATGGGCGGCAATTTTATTTTCCTGCCACCAAAGCGTCTGGGGCCACCAGTCCCTGGCGCATTCTTTGCGTCCTGCCTCGTCTTCAAAGACAGCTTGCGGTCGAAGGACTTTTTTCAGGTCGCCGGCTATTTTATCCGCGCTCATAAGTTTCACGATATAGTTCCAGGCCGCGCCGCTTATGCCCTATAATCAGCCGCCAAAAATGACGGATACCGCAATAGGCGAGCCTTAGCAAGGAAAAAAGCATATTTCCAAAACGTCCCAGATTGGCGTCAGCCGGCCATGGAACAGCAAATGGGGTCAGGTCTTCATTTGTCACTTGCCTGCGGGAAGTGACAAATGAAGACCTGACCCCATTTGCCCTTTGTCTGCCCAATTTTTCGCAAACCAAATCAACGGTTTCCTCGGCCATTTTCCTGTAAACCGTTAGCTTGCCCCCCGCCGCCGTGATAAAACCGCCGACGCCATCAAGACCCTCGTGATCGAAAATCTTGTAATCACGGCTAAGCCATCCGGAAAAACCTCTTTGAAATAAAATCGGCCGCACGCCGACAACAAACCGGCTGTCTTCAAGCGAAACCCCTGGAATGAAATTTTTAACAGACTCTATCAACTGGCTCTTGTCTTCATCGGTCAAAGAAACGTGGTCCGGGCCGCCGTCATAATCATCGTCCGTGGGCCCGATCCAAAGCTCATCGCCCCGGGGATAAGCTCCGATGTAGCGGCCTTTAACGTCAGGAAACAAAACGCCATGCTTCAACCAATCGCATTTAATGATAAGGTGGGCTCCTTTTCTAAGCCTGAGCCGGACCGAATCAATTCCAGCCAGCCTGGCTGTTTGTTCAGCCCATGGCCCGGTGGCGTTAATTACAACTTTACCCGGTAACTCGGTCTCTTTATTTGGATTATCCCGCGACATAGCCTTAACGCCGGCCACTCGCCGGCCTTGCCGAATAAATCCCGTCATTTTGCAATCCGGCGCAACCCGCGCTCCAAGTTTTTCCGCAGCCTCAAGATTCATCTCAACCAATTTAACCGCGTCAATGCTCCATTCATCGAATGTCACGGAGCCTTTGAGTCCATCCGGCCGCAGATGCGGCTCGAGCGATAAAGTTTCTTCGGCGCTCAATCGCACATGGGGCTTGCCGCCCTTGAAGCCGCTGACATCGTCATAACCTTCGATCAAAGCTTCGACAAGCTCCAGGCCGGTTGTATAGCCGCGATAGATGGGCCAGAGAAAAACCATGCGGCGGTGAAGCTCCGGGGCCAAGCGTCTTATAATGCCTGCCTCAAGGCTTGAATGCCAAGTTGTTCTGAAATCATAAGGCAGGTAGCGAAGTCCGCCATGGATTAAGCCGCTGGAAATGGCGGTTGTTTTCATGCCCGGCCTGTCCATTTCCAAAAGCACGGCGGAAAACCCGCGCTGAACCAAATCCCTTAAAATACCCGCGCCGGTAATCCCGCCGCCAATGACAATGGCATCGTAAATCATTGTGTAAATTCTATGATTTTGTTCGCAACTGACCCTGTCCAGAACTTCCCCAAAGGGGTAAGTTCTGAAGTCTGAAGCGCGAAGTCTAAAGTCTGAAGCGCGAAGTCTGAAGTCTAAAGCGCGAAGTCTGAAGTCTAAAGCAAATTCATACTTCAAGCTTCAGACTTAAGACTTTAGAAATTCCTTCGGGGAATTTCTGGACCCTGTCTACTGATCGGCAAGATAAGCGCGGATGAGGGCGAGAAAGCGGTCCCCGAAGGTTTCAAGCTTTCGTTCGCCGACGCCCCAGACCTGGCCCAGGGCTTCTTTGTCGGCAGGTTTGAGATAGGCCATTTCCAAAAGAGTCTTGTCGCCGAAAACGATATAGGCCGGCACGCCAAGCTCGTCGGCGATGGTCCGGCGCAAGGTTCTCAGCCGCTCAAAAAGAGGCTCATCAGCCGCAATGGCGCTATACCGGGGGGCGCGCCGGGGCCGCGCTTCTTTTTTTGGCTTCTCCAGGTAAGAAAGTTTGACCTCTTGTTCGCCGCGCAAAATAGCGGATGATTGAGGGGTCAGGGCCAAAACAGGATATTCTTCGCCGGTCCTGGCCAGAAGGCCCTGGCTTAAAAGCTGGTCAATCCAAAGCCGGATGTTTCGTTTGGAGTGATCGGCCAAAAGGCCGTAGGTTGAAATCTTTTCATGGCGGTTTTTTCTGACCTTGTCGGTTTGGGCGCCTTTTAAAACATCCGCCACGTGGTCGGCCCCGAAACTCTGCCTTAAGCGGTAAACCGCAGAGATGATTTTTTTGGCGATAAGAGACGATTCCGGCATGACGCGAATCTCGCCGAGGCAAAAATCGCAAGCCTGACAGCCGGCTTTCTGCCATGGCTGGCCGAAATAACCGGTTAAATAGGCGTGGCGGCAGAATCCACCCCCGGCAAAACCGTTCATGGCGGAAAGCTTTTTTAGATCAGTCTCGAAAGTCGTGGAACCCTCTTTCTTAAAAATAAATTTCCAGGTGAAAAAATCCTCGCCTGAGTGAAAAAGGACGCATTCAGCCGGCAGGCTGTCGCGGCCGGCCCGTCCGGTTTCCTGCTGGTAATGCTCGATGGATTTGGGCAGAGCCGCGTGAATGACGTAGCGGACATTGGAACGGTGCACTCCCATGCCGAAAGCGACCGTGGCCACGATCGCGTCAACATCCTCCCTGGAAAAAGCCTCCTGAGCCGCTTGGCGCTCGGCCGTGGAAAGTCCGGCATGATAAGGCATGGCTTTGATGCCGCGAGCTGTAAGGCCGGCGCATATTTCTTCAACATCGTTGCGCCGGATGGCATAAATAATCCCGGATTCCCCTTGGTGGCGGGCTAAAATCGTTTCGATCTGGCTTAAAAGGTTGTGGCGGGGAATGGCCCGATAGGTCAAATTGGGCCGGTCAAAATTCCCCACCAAAACCGCCGGTTCCTTGAGCTCAAGCTGGACCACGATATCGCGGCGGACCTGTTCCGTGGCCGTGGCGGTAAAAGCATGGATTGGCGCTTCAGGAAATTCCCGGCGCAAAACTTTCAAGGCCCGGTATTCCGGACGGAAATCATGCCCCCAATGGCTGATGCAGTGAGCCTCATCCACGATAAAACAAGAAAGGCTCAGGCGCTTTAAAAAAGCCATGAAATCCGGCTGAACCGCTCGCTCCGGCGCCGCATAAAGAAGACGGTATTTGCCGTTAAGGGCCGCCTGCTCGATTTGGCGCTGCTCTTTGGCCGCCAGGGTGCTGTTTAAATAAGCGGCCGGCACGCCTGCCTTGTCCAAAGAATCCACCTGATCCTTCATGAGAGAAATCAAAGGAGAAATGACAAGGCTGGTGTCATGACCGGCCGCGGCCGGCGCCTGGTAGCACAAGGATTTTCCCCCGCCGGTAGGCAAAATTGCCAAGGAGTCGCGCCCGGCCATGACCGCGGCCATGGTTTCCCCTTGCATGGCAAGCAGCTCATCGAAGCCCCAAATCCGCTTGATCGTCGAGCGAAGCTCTTGGGGCAGGCTGACGGCGTTTGTTAAAATTGGCATTGGCATTGATATTCTATCAAGCAAACTTGATATAAAGTTTCCTATGAACCAAAAAATAGAAAAATCATCCTCTCTAAACATTTTTGACGTCATCTACGGCCTCATTACCCTGGCTTTCGTGTATATTTTCGGTTATGCCGTCAAATTTTTTGATCTTTTCGGCCTAGGATTAAACGCCCGCTGGAAGCCCGGTGAAAAACTCCAAATTTTATTTCTGGCTTATTCCGGCGCCAGAAACACCGGTGCCGAGGTCCGGGTCGGCGAATGCATCCGCCAAGTCAACCAGGTCTTGGGCGAAGAAAACGTTTCCATCAACATGACGACTCTTGATCTCAAGGAAGCCCAGGAATACTTCAAAAACGAAAAAGTCGGCTTCCTGCCCATGAACGCGGTCTTTTTCTGGGATGTTTTCAAATTCGTCCTGAGAAATCATGTCGTTGTTTTAGTCGAAGGCTCATGCTGGAAAGAAAATTTTGCCGCGGCCCTTCTTTTTTATTTCCTTTATGGAGCGGGTTTGGCCGCGGTCCTCGGCAAACCCTGCTTTTCCTATGCCGTGGACGCGGGCAAAATGAACGGCTTCAACAATTGGCTGTCAAGGGCTCTTTCCAAGCGGATGACGCGCTTGATCGTGCGAAGCGCGGACTCAAAGACAGTCCTTGAGACGATCGGTTTGCCGGGCGCCATTATCCGCGTGGATACGGCCTGGAGCCAAGAGGCCAAACCTCTGAAATGGGGCCATCATATGCTCAGCCAGCGCGGCTGGGACGGCAAAAAGCCCCTGATCGGCCTGGCCATGCAGAATTTCTTTTGGTGGCCCGTGGTGCCTGACTTTGTCCGATGGATCAAAGGCGTCAAGGAGTATCAATATAAACTGCTTTATTATTACGACTACGACGAAAACGACAAAAAGCAATATGCCGAATGGACCAAAACCCTGGCCCGATTCATGGACTGGGCCGCCGGCAAATACAACGCCCAGCTTGTCGTTGTGGCCATGGAAGCCCTGGACAATCAAGCGTGCCGCGACCTGACGAGCATTATGAAAGAAAAGGCCATTTTGGTTTCGTGTAATGAATTTGTGGGCACGGAAATCGCTTCAATCCTCAGAAACCTGAATCTCCTTGTCACCACCCGCTACCATGCCATGGTTCTATCCATGCCGGGCGCCGTTCCGTTCATCGGGCTTTCCAGAGACGAACGAATCAGAGGTGTCATGAAAGAAACCGGCCTTTACCCGGACTATTATGTGGATTATTCCCTGCCTGATCTTTTGGAACAGCTTCAAAAACGCACCGGGCAAATCATGGAAAATGCACCCGAACGACAACGGATTGCCGGCACTATCAATAGCCATCTGCCATACTACTACGTCCAAATGGCCCGTCTGGGACTTGACATCAGGCAGATGATCCGTGAATCTTTTCTAGGCATCCCCATCAAAGCTGCCAACGAATCCGACCCGCTGGAACTAGTTCCATTCGTCCCGCCGGAACTATTATCCGCCGTCAAGCAACAATTTTAGAATGATCGCAAGCTATGACTAAAGGATTTCATATAGAGTTGCCTGCCGGGCTCGCCGTCGCTGTCATTTTGTTCGGACAGGCGTGGCTCGGCTCTACGAAAAATATCCCGGCACTTGGCATTGAAACAACTAAAACGCACATATCAGCCACCGCTGTCGGTTTGCCGCCGGAATACGCCAAAACCGGCACCCAAAAAAAATCATTGGCGCGCGACGCCGCCATCGCCGAAGCGCAGTTAAGGCTTTTGCTTTATGTCCAGGAATTCGATAAAGGCGGCAAACCGTTGTCGGAGCTAATTAAAACGGATAAAAAACTCGAACTTAAAACCAAGGGCGCCTTAAGCCGCGCCGAGATCATAAAAACCGAGTGGAAGCAAGACGGCACCGCGGTCGTCACCCTGCGCTTGGCTAAAAAATACTTAAAAAAAATCCGCGGTCTCAAAATTCCCTAGGAGCCTGATGGTGGAATTTAGTTTGAGTGTTTTTTGCCTTTTCTAAATCCCAGCCAGAGGACAGCCGGATAAACAAAAAGAAAAAGGGCCATGGCGACCAGGTTGGGCGTGGACCAGAAATTCCGATAGGTGGACTCAGCGAAGGGAAAAAGAGGACCGATGCCTAAAACCTCCATGCCGGAATTCCACATGAAATGGTTGCCGCTTCCGATGTCGCCCAGAACGAATCTGACGGAAAGCACGTCAAAATAAAGGCCGCCGGCGATCAACCAGAAACCCAATAATGAAAGGTTAAAAAGCACGCACCCCATTTTGCCGGTCTTGCTCAAGCGGCCGGCAAGATAACCCAAGGCCGGAAGCAAAATAGGAATATCAAGAGCGAAACTGGCTAAGCTCACGGAAATCGGCCCATTGTTCATTTTAAATACCCCATGACATTCTCGTGCTCTGGATTCCCGCCTTCGCGGGAATGACGATAAAAAACTATTTTTAAATCCACCCCTCTTTTTTATACCACTCGACGGTCGGCGGCATGCCGTCTTTTAATGTCGGATATTTAAGCTGGTAGCCCGTAGCCTTAAGTTTTGAATTATCCATCCACGAATCACGGTCAAGATACGCGATCAAATCCGGTTCCAGCATGGGCCTTTTGCCGATCAGGCGGCTAAAAGTCTGGTCCAACACCGCGGTTATTTTTATGGGCGTTACCGGAAAATGAACCGGCAGCATCCAAACTTTAAGCAAAGATGCCGCCAAAAGAATGGCGTCTTCCAGAGGCATGGCGGAATCGTCGGCGATATTAAAAATTTGCCCCGTGGCTTGCGGCCTGGCGCTTAAAAATTCAGCCGCGGCAGCAACGTCGTGGACATGAATATAGGCGCCTACACAGTCGCCTTTGCCCGGAATAAAACGAAGCAGGCCTTTTTTGATCATAAAAACGGAAACAGCCAGGCCGTATTTGCTTCTGGGGCCGTAAATAGCCGCCGGCCTTACCACTGTGACAGGCAAACCTTGTTCAGCATGAAACTTCATGGCTATTTGTTCGCCGATCAGCTTTGATTTCTCGTAGTTATTGATGGGCTGGGGCGGCTCCGTTTCTTTGACCGCCTCGCGCCGGCAGCTGCGGCCGTAAATAGCGCCGGAACTCCATATAATGATGCTTTTGATGTTGGATTTTTGGCGCGATAAAACTTCAAGAAATTTTTTCATGCCTTCGCAGTTGACCGCATAAAGGCTTTCCCAGCTCGCAAAACAATCAAAAAGCCCGGCCACATGGAAAACCTTGTCAAACTTATATTCGTTCAAGGCTTCAATGCTTTTAATGTCGGTTAAATCAACCGGCACATACTTGACGCGGCCTTTAAGGCCGTTGGGGTTTGCCTTGGGATGATCGCTCGCCACCACCTCGTAACCCTTTTCCAAAAGAAGCTCCGTCAAATGGGAGCCGACAAAACCGCACGCCCCGGTCACCAAAGCCGTCTCTTTCATGCTTTCCTCCCCGCCTGCTCTTGTTCCTCTATGGCGCGTTTCAAATAACGGATGGAATCCGCCGGATCATGGTAATAAACCTCAAGCACAATGGCCCCGGAAAAATTGATTTTGGCCAGTTCTCCGATGACCCCTTTGACGTCAACCATGCCGGTGCCCAGGGCGAAGTGATCGCGCCTGCCCCAGGGCTTGCGCTCCGGCCTCTCGATGACGTCGTGGAGATGGACGTGCCTTAAAACCCGGCCGTACTTTTTGACGAACTCGTGAACCGTTTGTCTGGCCAGATAAATATGCCCCACGTCCATGCACACGGAATAACCGCAGGTGTTGGGGAAATTGCCGAAAAGATAATAATCGGCGTAATGAGTGTTTTCCAAAAAAATTTTCGCGGGATCCATAAATTTTTTGATCTCCTCAATAGAGAGCTTTTCCAAAGGAACAATCAATTTATTGACGAAATACTCATAAATTTTTTGGACCGCGTATGACCGCTTTTCATCAGGACCCAAATCCAGACAGCACAGATCATCAAGGGCCTTGCTGTGCATGTTGTAACCCCAAGGCTCCATTGGCTTGGCCCATTCCACAAATTCCTTGAGCCACTGGACCGAACCTTTCCGCACTCCCTCCCAGGCGGAACCGGTGCAAAATCCGCCCGACACCGGAAGGTGAAAAGAATAGGTGAAACCACGGCTTTTGGCCATCTCGGCGAGCCGTTTTCTCTCGGCCGTAAAAACATCCCTGGTTTTTGAGTGAACCATAAGAAGATCCACGGTAAATTCAAAATGCTCGGCCCCTGCTTCGGCCAGGCGCTCAACCTCATCCGAGATCGGGTGGCGGTGCAGACGGTTTAAAACAGGAATAAAAATCTTTTTGGCGACTTGGTTTAACTCAAGAATCGTGCCTATTCTCATTTGAATGTTTCTTAGGGTCTTACTATACCAAAGATTATCATAAAATTTTGACATCTGAATATGGACTACATCCTGGCCATTGACCAAGGCACCACCGGAACAACGGCCCTTCTTGTTGACCGGAATTTAAAGCGCATCGCCCAAGCGGAGAGAGATTTCAAACAGCATTTCCCAAAGCCGGGCTGGGTCGAGCATGACCCGGACGACATCTGGGCCGCGGCCGTCAAAACGATCGGCGCCGTCGTCAAGCGCATCAATCCGAAAAAAATTGCGGCCATCGGCATCACCAATCAAAGGGAAACGCTCTGTTTTTGGGATAAAAAGACAAGGGAAAATTTATCCCATGCCATTGTCTGGCAGGATAGAAGAACCGCCTCCATCTGCGAAAAATTCAAAGCCAAAGGCCTGGAAAAAATCATCCGGCAAAAAACAGGACTTCTTCTTGACCCTTATTTTTCCGGGACAAAAGCTCTGTGGGCATTGCGCAACTGGAGCCGGGTCAAATCCGCCTGCCGGCAGGGACGCCTGGCAGCCGGCACCATTGACAGCTATCTCACGGCGCGATTGTCGGCGGGCCGATCCCATGTCACTGAACCGAGCAACGCCTCCAGGACCATGGCTTTTCATCTCACTAAACATTTTTGGGACGATGAGCTTTGTGAAATGCTGGGCACTCCCAAAAGCATCTGGCCCGAGGTTTTGCCTTCGATGGGATTATTCGCCAGAACAAAAGGCGTTCCCGGCCTGCCCGACGGCATTGCCATCACCGGCATCCTGGGCGATCAGCAGGCGGCGCTGCTGGGCCAAGCCTGCATTAAAGAAGGGATGGCCAAATGCACTTACGGCACAGGCGCGTTTTTGCTTTTTAACACAGGCAATAAGCCGGTACGAAGCAAACATCGTTTACTGACGACGATCGCCTGGGCAAAAAATAAAGAAGACTATGCTTACGCTCTTGAAGGCAGCGCTTTTATCGCTGGAGCGGCGGTGCAGTGGTTTAGAGACGGCCTTGGGCTCATCAAAAAAACAAGTGAAATCGAGTCTCTGGCAGGCTCCGTGCCTTCAACGGATGGAGTCGTTTTTGTCCCGGCCTTGACCGGATTGGGGGCGCCGCATTGGAATCCTAAGGCAACCGGCATGTTTACCGGCATCACCCGCGGAACAACAAAAGCCCATCTGGCCCGCGCCCTTCTTGAAGGAATCGCTTTTCAAAACACCGATATCTTAAAAGCCATGGAACAGGACATTAAAAAGCCTCTTAAAAGCCTCAATGTTGACGGCGGCGCCGCGGTTAATAATCTTTTAATGCAGTTTCAGGCGGATATTCTTGGCGTCAAACTGAATCGTCCGAAATACCTGGAAACCACCGGCCTTGGCGCGGTTTTCGCCGCCGGGCTCGGCATCGGCATTTGGAAAAATTTATCGGACATTGAAAAAACCTGGCAGTCGGACCGCGTTTTCAAGCCGACAATGAAACCAGCCGAGCGCCAAAAAGCGCTTGAGCGCTGGCATGAGGCAATTTACCGGACGTAACCAAAATTTTTAAAAGAAGCGCAGTCATTTTTCTTCTTGCCGGCCTGCCGGCCGCAAACTGCGCCGGCTTTGAAATCCTTTCTCCGGCCCAAGGAGCCTAAGTCCCCGGGACCCGCCTTCCACTGGAAGTCGGCGGCTGCCGGCGCCCGGAACTCTCATTGCGCCTCAATGACACGCAAACAGAAGTCTCGTGGGCGCCAAGCCCGTTCAAGAAACACTGGTATGCCTGCGGCGGGCAGAGTGGCCGAGTATACAACCTTCATCTCTTCTTTCTACCCGGATTCGATCTGGGCCGACTCTTTGATGATGTATGCCCTTTTCGCCGTTGAATGGGGGGCTTATCAAGGAGACAAGGCGCTCTATGAGTTCGGGCTTGCCCAGCCCGGGATTTTCGCCGGAGTTCTGCAAGACCCCGGCTCAGGCCTCTTTAAACATGCCTGGCACGAAAATATGATTTTCCGTCTCCGGCCAGGTCCCGCACAAGGACAACTCGAACTGCGTGTGATGGCGCGTCCCCTTTGCGCTAAGGAGTTCATGATAAAGTTTGGACTTGGCTTGCGGCGAAATGCCGTCCGGGTGGCGCCGCAGGAGGTAGGCCAGCCTGATCAAACCCTGAAGCATGAAATCATAATCGCCGTTTCTGCGGCACAGCGGACCCCAGCGGCGAAAATCGCTTCCCGGTTCGGCATAAACCCTGGTTGCCGGATCAAGGATCGCTTTATCAATCTCGTCGAGCCCGGCGCCGGTCAAAACGCGGGCGATGGCCGGGTTGTAAAAATCGTGCGCGCGCTCGCGGCCGAAAGTGCCGATGGGCTTGGCGCGCCAATAATCCACGATCACGGCGGCTCGCCGGTCAAAAAGACGCTTGGACTCCCCTACGCTGCGCGCCGCCGGCACCCCGGAAAAATCAGGCTTGCCGGAAAGAGCCGGCAACGGCGCCGGCGGACGCCGGTTCCAAGACTCAAAGAAATTCTTAATCAACCCATTAAAGGACGGGCCGGCAGGAATAACGGCCGTCTTAGCCGTGTCCGCGGCAGGACGCTGATTTGCGTCAAAAATCAGTTCCGAGAGGTTTTTTAACGCCTCTAAAGGCAGGGGGGCTGACTGAACGTCCGCGCCGCCTAAAAGGCCCATCGCCAGTGCCCACCCCGCGAGACGTAAAAATGACTTCACAACAATAATTTTAGTTTTTTTTCTTCGTCATTTACCCAAAAAAACAACAAAATCCAGAAATTCCTTCGGGGAATTTCTGAGCAACGTCCCCTATTTTTCACCCTATTTTTAGTATAAGATGGACTTATGTATCCCAGATTATTTAGGCCTCCGCAGGAAAAAAGTTTTTTTCTTTAATGCGACAGCGGATTTATGTTGACAATTCGGTGATTGGCGGCTGCTATGACAAGGAGTTTGCAGAAGACTCAAAGGCTTTTTTTAAAAGAATCACCGCCGGAGAGTTCGTTGCCGTGATATCTGATATAACGCTTCGCGAACTGCAAGGGGCTCCGCCAGAAGTCCAAGGGATTATTAAACAACTGCCGGCCGAGGCCGTGGAAATTGTCGAGGAAAACGATGAATCGGTGCGCTTGGCGGAGCTTTATCTTCAAGCGGGCGTTGTTTCGAGAAATTATTCTACCGATGCCGCCCACATAGCTCTTGCCGGCGCGCAAAGGGTTGATGTCCTGGTAAGCTGGAACTTTAAACACATCGTTAATCTTGAAAGAATACGGGCTTACAACAGCGTGAACATTCGGGAAGGATATCCTCCCTTGGAAATCCGCTCTCCTAAAGAGGTTCTGCATGCTTCAGATTAAAGCTGTCGAATTCATGCGCGACCTGCGCAACGATCTAGAGGGCCGGTATGCCGGACTCACGCTCCAGGAGCGGGCGGAAAGGATTAAAAAAGAAGTTGAAGAAAGCCCGATATGGAAGGATTTTCTAAAGCAGCACCGGCGAACGCCGGTAAAGCAGGCCCGCGCTTAATATCCCCATAGGGCCCTGACCCCTTTGCTTTCAATCAATAACTGAGAAACTGAGCAACGTCCCTTCCTGGCGCTTTATCTCTCCCCGCAGGTTTAACTTTACATATTAAATATTAAGTGTTAATATTTAGCCACCATGACAAGATTAAAACCTAGGACGGCTGCTCAGGCCATTTTAAAAGCGATCAAGACTTTTCCGGCGGTGGTTGTAACCGGGCCGCGTCAATCAGGCAAAACGACGTTGCTCAAATCCATGTTTTCGCAAAGTCACGCTTTTGTCAGTTTGGAAAATCCTGACAAGCGTTTAGCGGCCAGGGAAGACCCGTTGGGCTTTCTGGGTCAATATGGCCCCCCCGTCATTATTGATGAAATTCAGTATGTCCCCGAACTCCTAAGCTACGTCAAAACAAAAATAGATGAGAAACGAACGCCTGGCCGCTGGCTTTTTACAGGTTCCCAACATTTTGCCCTGATGGAGGGCGTCACGCAGTCTTTGGCTGGCCGCGCGGCCGTCATCTCTTTATTGCCTTTATCCTATTCTGAGAGGATAAACCTGGGTGACCGCTCAAAAGATATGTCAGCGTGGCTTAGTCACCTTGGGCTTGGTTGCAACCGGACAAAAAAAATGAGCTTGGGGGAAATCTTGCTCAGGGGCAGTTACCCGGAAATCGCCTCCCGGCACAAGGTGGACAGGCAGCTTTGGTGCGCTTCTTATATAACGACCTATTTAGAAAGAGACGTTAGAAATCTGGCCAATATCGGCGATCTGCACCAATTTGAAAAATTTTTAAGACTCTGCGCCGCCCGAACCGGTCAAATTCTTAACCTTTCCGAAATGGCCAGAGATCTGGGCATCAGCGTTCCGACGGCCAAAAGATGGCTTTCAATTTTGGAGGCCAGTTATCAGGTTTACCTTCTTTATCCATACTACAAAAATATCGGAAAGCGCCTGTTGAAAAGCCCAAAGCTCTATATGACCGATACCGCTTTAACCTCTTATATGATGGGCATTCATGACGAGGAAACCCTAAGAAACGGCCCCTGCTTCGGCAGCCTTTTTGAAACCATGGTCATTGCGGATTTCCTCAAGAGATTTTTACATTTTGGGCAAATGCCGTCTCTTTATTATTTACGTTCCAGGGACGGCTTGGAGGTTGATCTCGTGATTGATTGGGGCGGCGGTTTGCACCTTTTTGAAATCAAAAGCGCCTCGACCATTACGCCCAAGCATGCCGTTTCTTTAAAACATCTCAAAGACCAGCTGCTCGGCCAAGTGAAAACAGCCGCGGTCATTTCCTGCTCGCCTTCCAACGGCACGCTGGGCCGCGGTATTGCTCATTACGGATGGCAAAATATATTGGAAAGCTAAATAGACGCCCCAGCGCTGATTTTACCCACCTTGCGCTTTTGCAATTTTAGGGGTATCTTAAAAGGTAGAAGGGCAAGCAAGCAAAAGCGCGTTGACAGCGTAAGGGCTTGCCGTGAGGAGGAACTATGAACAAAAATTTTTCCAAGCAAGCTTTCTTGACCCTTTTGACCCTTTTGACCCTTTTGACCTTCTCCAATGCCGAGCAGGTCACGGTCACCTCGCAATACCCCTCGCCCCTGGGCGTTTATAAAAAAATGCGCGTGCTGGAGGACGTTAATTTGGCTGTTTCCACCGGCAGCGTCGGCATTGGCACAGCCGTTGCTTCGGAAAAAATGCACGTTTTTGGCAATGTGTGGGTATCCGGGCCGGGCGGCTTTGACGCCTCCGGCGAGTCGGCTTTCGTTTATCTGGGTAGTCCAGCCGGCGGTTTGTTTAATTATATAGGCGCTTCAAGAGATGCCACGAGAAGCGATCTTTACCTTATGGGAAACAAAAGCATTGTTTTCCGGGCCGGTCCCTTGGGCACGAATCTGGCGGCGATTGTCGAGGCCGGGAATTTTTTTATTGGAAATTACTGTCCCACCTGCTTGCCGGCCAGGGAGCCGACCTCGCCTTTGCATATCTGGGGTCTGGACCGCTGGGATTTGGTCAATACCGAAGGAGATTTTAAAATCGGAGACTCAAATTACCGCCTTAAAATCGGCGTGGCCAAAAGCGGGGCGGGCCGGGGGGACGTGCGCATCCGCTCCCATTCCGCGCCGGCCACCGGCGGGACAAACCGGCTGATTTTAGGCAGCGATACCAACGATACCTTGACCATTTCCGGCACGAACGTGGGCGTCGGCACATTAAGCCCGGCTTCTGCCCTGCACGTTCCCAGCGGCCGGTATTTTCAGGCGGAAAACAGCACGGCCGGCGCGCCGCCCGCGGCTGATTGCGACGCGGACGCAGAGCGCGGCCGCCTGACGATTGACACCACCAACAACCGCCTTTACGTCTGCAACGGCGCC
>JACQWW010000111.1 GCA_016209025.1 Elusimicrobiota bacterium
CTTTAGAGGAAATTCTTACAGGTAAGCTGGATGAGGGAAAACTTCACGTCCAGTTTGATGAAGGGGGATCTGAAAACATGTCTCCTTCATTGAAATTGAAAACGAAATAGGAGGAGAAATGCGTCAGAACTCTACTCTACACATGAAGGTTGTCAAGAAAAAAAGAAGTTTGGGAGGTTTCACCGGCGCCTCCGGCCGCGGGGCTTCCATGCTTAGGCCGAAATACGTGGAAAAGATTCCGCCGTGCGCCAATGCCTGCCCGAATAACAATAAAATCCGCGAAGCCCTGATGGCCGTGTCCAAGGCCGAGGCGTACGGCAAGACCAACGAGGCGGCGCTGGAAGAGGCGTTTTATTTTTTTCTTGAGACAACCCCTTTTCCTTCGGTCTGCGGCCGGGTGTGCCCGCATCCCTGCGAAAAGCAGTGCAACCGTCTGGAAAAAGACGGATCGGTCGCCATCAACAGTTTTGAAAGATTCGTCGGCGATTTCGGTTTGGAAAAAAATCTTGTTCCCAGAAAATTAACCCAAGAGAAGCGTTCGGAAAAAATCGCGGTGGTCGGATCCGGCCCGGCCGGCCTGTCCTGCGCGTATCAGCTTAGCCGCCGGGGCTATCCGGTGACGGTTTACGAGGCATTCCCATCAGCCGGCGGGATGCTGCGCTACGGCATTCCAGACTACCGCCTGCCCCCCAAAATTCTCGACGCGGAGATCAGCCGCATTGCCGCAATGGGAGTTGACATTAAATGCGGTACCCCGGTCGGCAAAAGCGTTTCTTATGATGACTTGCGCCGGCAATATAAAGCCGTATTTGTCAGCCTCGGAGCCCACCAAGGCATTAAATTGCGCATTGAAGGCGAGAATGCTAAAAACGTCTTTACCGGCACCGACTTTCTGCACCGGATAAAAGCGGGCGAGAAGCTTGCCGTCGGCGCCAAGGTGGTGACCATCGGCGGCGGCGATACAGCCATTGACGCGGCCCGCGCGGCCAAGCGCCTCGGAGCCGAGTCGGTCATACTTTACCGCCGGACAAGACAGGAGATGCCGGCCATTGAAGAGGAAATCGAAGGCGCCCTTGAAGAAGGGGTCGTCATTGAATTTCTCGCGGCCCCGCTTGAAATCCGCCACAGCGAAGGCAAAATGTCCGTCATGAAATGCCAGCGCATGAAACTGGGCGAGCCTGACGCCTCGGGACGGGCCAGGCCGGTTCCCATCGAAGGCGACACATTTGATCTGGAATTTTCCACTCTGATCGCGGCCATCAGCCAGGAGCCTGATTTTACCGGCTTCGAGAATCTGCGCCAAGGCAAAGACTGGTTCAAGACCGACGCCAAATTCAAGACCAAAGACGACAATGTCTATGCCGGCGGCGACAATCTCCAATTGGGATTGGTGGTGGATGCCATTCGTCACGGAAGGATCGCGGCCCAAGCCATTCACGAAGCCATAACCGGCGAGCCCATGCCCGCGGCCTCGAACGCGGCGGTCATCGCAAAAGACAAAATCATGCTCGGATATTACGACGCGAAAAAACGCGCCGAGCCCAAGCATCTTGGCGTGGCCGAGCGTTTGGCCGCGCCCCAGGCGGAAATCGCCTCGACTTTGGCCGCGGACGAGGCCCTGACCGAAGCCAGGCGTTGCATGAGCTGCGGTCTTTGTTTCGACTGCGGAAACTGCTGGAGTTTCTGCCAGGACAGCGCGGTCATCAAGCCCCTGGTCAAGGGTCAGCCATATAAATTTAAGCTCGAGTTCTGCAAGGGCTGCAGCAAATGCCAGGAGAATTGCCCTTGCGGATACATCGAGATGCAATAAGGAGGTACGATTATGCCGATGTTTAACCACAACGGAGTCAGCATTGAAGTTGATGAGGACGGATTCATGCAGGAGCCGGATAAGTGGAACGAAGTGGTAGCCAAAGCTCTCGCCACCACGGAAGGGGTTAACGAAATGACCGAGGAGCATTGGAAGCTCGTTAATTACCTTCGGGACTACTACTTAAAATTCAGCATCGCCCCCATGATCCGCAAGCTTTGCAAAGAAACCGGCTTTCCCCTGAAAAAGGTTTACGAGCTTTTTCCTTCCGGCCCGGCTAAGGGCGCCTGCAAAGTCGCGGGATTGGCTAAACCGACCGGCTGCGTCTGAAAACACGGATTGTCTGACAGACGGGGTCAGGTCTTCATTTGTCATTTGTTACAACAAACTGTGGCCGCCATTTAATTCCTATCAACAAATGACAAATGAAGACCTGACCCCGTCCTTAACGGACCTTTTAAAAGAGCGGCGCGAGCCGATCATCAGCCGATGGTTCGCCTCGCTCGCCAAGACCTACCCGGCCCAGACAGCCCAATTTCTTCAGGACGAAAAAGACCCCTTCGGCAACCCGGTGGGCCATGGCGCCCGCCAAGGATTGGAAGGGATTTATGAGGAGCTTCTTCCCGCTTCGCAGGGCTCCGGGGACGGAGTTACGGCCCCTTCACGGAGTGAAGGGACGATTGAAGTCCCAGAGGGACGTGACGCCAATGGCCGTGGCCGTGAGGAAAAAGGAACAAATACAGACAGACTCAGGCAGTCCCTTGAGCAGGTCATTAAAATCAGATCGGTTCAGGAGTTCAGCCCCTCCGTGGCCGTGTCTTTCATTTTCGAGCTGAAAACAGCGGTGCGCGATATTTTAGCCGGCCGGATACATGAAGACCGAATGAGCCGCGGGATGCGCGCTTTTGAAGAACGGGTTGATCAAACGGCTCTGCTTGCCTTTGACGTTTACATGAAGTGCCGCGAACAACTCCATGACATTCGAGTCAAGGAAATCAAAACACGCCGGTTTCTCGGCCTGATGCCGCCAAAAAATTTAAGTTTATGCAGTTTTTTTTGACCGGTCATCATCCAAAGGCCGGGGATTTTAAAATTAGCGGTCCCAGCGGAGCTGTCCCGTGTGAAACATTGGCAGACTGGAAACCATGACCACGGAGCAAACGCATTCTCTATCTTGGCTTATCCATGACAGTCCAGCAGGCAGTCCGGTGCCGTTGCTACGGACACAGGACGTCAAATCCAAATGCGCGAGTTTAAAAGGTGCGGCCGAGCTTTTGCCAAACTCACCCCCCGAAGAGGTCCGTGAAATCCTGGAACTTATGGCCCAACATGTTAAATCGTTGGCCAAGGCAATTGCTGAATATAAAGATCAACAATGAAGCGGGAAAAAGTATTTTCCAAAGGCGGTTTTTATTCGTTTGTCGTTCATAATAATATTGTTGGGCACCGCGAAGCTATCGCCATTATTTGCCAAGGCATTGCCCAATGGCTTTCATTAAAAAAACAAGGTCAAGTGAAAGTGCTTGATTTGGCCTGTGGCGGCGAGCCGTTCGTGATAATATCCGTCATGAGCCAGTTTACCGGAATTCGTTTTGAATATACCGGCATTGATATCAATCCTGATCAGGTGGCCTTGGCTCAGCGCTATAGTGGTTATCCTGCCAATATCAGCCATGTTGCCATTATCCAGAGAAATGCCTGGCAACCCTCAGATTGGGGGCTCAATGAAACTTATGACCTTATCTTTTCCGGTTTAAATTTTCACCACGCAACCCCCGAGGAGCTATTTTTCCTTGGCAAAGCCTTACAGCCATTTCTTTCTCCCAAAGGAATTGTCGTCAATTACGATGTTTATCGCCCCAGGGGGATTCCTTATTTAAGGAAGCCAAATTGTAACCCCAATAATAAGAATGATATTTATGCCTTGGTGCCTCCAGAAGCATTATCTGGCATTGACCTTTCCGGGCTTGGTATCGTTGAATACGCTTTCGGGGCTCACCCCTATGATTGGCGGCAAGATTTATTGCGGATCAGTAAAACCTTATTGGATGAATTGGGGGCCGATAAAGCAGGCGCCGAGGAGATGCTCGATCACGTGGCGCGCCGAGATTTGCCGGTATCAACCGAGGAAATGCAACGCATTTGGTCCTTAGTTGGCCTGGAAACCCATGTTTATGATTTTCAAAAAACAAATCATCCTCTAAAAGACTATTTGGCTGTCATAATGGCAAGGAAGGCGCGGGAGATATGACGGCAAGAGGGCAAAAAATGCAAATAGCGACTTTACAATTATTGCTGGACAAAATCCTTGAGCATTCAGCCCGCCGGATGCTGGCGATAGTTTTGGTTGCCCAACTTTTTATCATCGGCATATTAGCGATTTTTTATGTCCACCCCTCCCTGAAAAAAATCAAATCATTGAATAACAATGTTTTAAAAGCCTTGGAATCAAGGAATGAATCATTGGTTGTTTCGGCGCTGGAACGCTCCGCCGAAGAAGGCCAGCGCGTCATGCGGGGAGCGGAACTTTCGCTTTCGGCAATCTTGCAAGAATTGGCGAACAAAGAAAACGGTCAAAAAATGATAGCGCCGCCCATCGGCAAAGATTTTGAGCCAGAGGGAAAATTCTCTCACCTTTTGACAAATAATTTGCAATATGAAAACCCTGTCTCGTTTGATCTGCCGCGGACAATAATTCGCAGCGAAAACGACCGAATATATTTTTCAAAGATTTGGAAATCTTTTTTGTCAATTGCGTCGAGATATTTTGAACAAAGCCCAGGTATCAAATGGATATACATGGGAACATCCTCGGGTTCATTTATGCTTTATCCTGCCAATTCAGTAATTCCCGATGACTACAGTCCGCATGTTCGGCC
>JACQWW010000112.1 GCA_016209025.1 Elusimicrobiota bacterium
GATTCCCGCCTGCGCGGGAATGACGAACATAAATAAAGAAGCGTTGGAGACACTACACTAGGACTAAAGTCCCATAAATCCGTAGGACTTAAAATCGTTCCAAATAGGGGCTAACGACCTAACTGGTTTGTCCGGTTTTCTGCTAATCTAAAAGCATGACGGGGAAAAAGGGACGCGGGCACGCAGGGGTTTATTTCCTAACTGCTGGGCTTTTTATTTTTTCTTATTCTTTTGCCGACGAATTCGGCCCTGATTTAGGGCGGCCGGTACGCCAAGAACGTCAGGTTGTCGTCACTGATGAAGAGGACTCTGGTCTTAGCCGGACCTTTGATAATAATCAGGGGCAATCCGGCGCTGGAACGTCTTCGCCGGTGCGGCCAGGTTCATCCGGTCAAGCTGGCCAGCCAACAAGCCAGACGCATGAGCCGGGGGACGTTTTAGACGCGGCCGTGACGCCGGGAATTCATGTGCCTGAGCCGGTGGGCGCCAGATTCACGGGAACCCTTGAAGACCACCGGGCCGAATTTTCCGTTGATTATTTATGGGATGTTGTGCGGGCCGGCCTTCGCAGCGGCGTGGTCAGCGGGACGAACCTTTTCGGCGGCCCAGGCATTCCTTATGCGGTGCTTCAACCCAGCCTTTATATTACCGGCAGTGTAACCGCCGAACATAACGGCGAAAATTTAGACGCCATGGCCCAAGTTTCCGGAAGCTACCTTTATATGCTCACGGAACAAAGCATCCTTGATCCCGGCCAATCGGATTATGCCAGCGCCGAAGAAGAATTGTTCGTGGGCAGCGCCTATGGAGATGTTATTTACGCTTTCCGCGTGTCGCCCGACGCCGCTATCGCGAGTTTTGCCGGAGCGAGTCTCTGGGACCAAGGATTAGCCGGGCCGGGGGGCCAATGGATTTACGAAGGCAATGCCGGCATTGCTGGTGGTTTAAACGTCAGCGAGTCGGACACTGTTCATGCCTGGACCCAGCTTCAGGTGAATTATCTGAGAACGGACAGTTATCAAAACCAGGTGCCTGATCACCAACATAATCACAGTATGTCTTTCGACGGATTGGAAAGCGGGGTGGATTACACGCATCGTTTCGATTCCGACAGTTCTTTAAGATTATGGGCGCAATATGAATATCGCGATCCTTATCAATTGATTGAAGGGGGAGCGGACTATACTGACGGCCCCTTCGGAGCATCCGTGGCCGGCCATTATCAAGACACGGACAGCCCGTGGTTTGCCAATGAATTCGGAGCCGCGGCCAGAGCCGGGTATCAGCCGTTTTCCTGGCTGGGTTTTGATTTAACGGGATTTTGGCTCGATCGAAGCGACATTGACGACAGGCCCCTTGAAAGCCGCTATGGTTTGACGGTGGGTCTTTCCGGAACTTTTGATACCGACGGATCAGGTTACGATGTTGACGCGAGCGTAGCGCGTCAAAGAAGCGGCACGCCCAACTCTCAAGATATTTTGGACGGCGGGTATCATGTTTATGACGTCAATAATGAATTTACCCAGGCTTTTGACCAGACGGTCAGCGATTTTGAAGATTTTGCCTCGTTTGCCGATAATTTGCCGGTAAACAGCGTTGATGACATTTTACAAGCCGGCGCCAGAATGGCCGCCGGCATCCAGAGTCGCAACTATAATCACAACGAACTGCCTGACAATGTTTTGCGAATATACAATGCCGATGATACGGAAGAAATCTACGATCGCTGGAGACAGAGCTATCTCACTGGCGAAGAAGATCCGACCACTGTCTGCATCGGCGCGGCCCAAGTAGTGTCACAGCTGGTCATGCGCCTTGGCCGCCGGCTCGGCATAAATATCGAGGCGGCCCCGGTTGACGTGGTTGTTAGAGGCGGCGGCAGTATCTTGGCCGGCCACGCCATCTCCATGATCAGGATACCGGAGCGGGGATTTGTTTTTGTGGATTGGGGAAACATAATTCCGACGTATACCCATGATCCTGAGACGGCCTTGGCTGTTTATGACGGCTTGGTTGGTTCCGCGGCTGTCTTCCATAATGTGCGCGATGCCGAACATGGGGGCCGTTATGTGGGACGAATTTACATGGACCAGGGCCGCCCTATTTTAGAGGCAACGTCAATTTTAGGAGACCCCAACATCCAACCCAGACAGCCGGATTTATTCGACGGCGATCCCCGCAGTTCGGATATTACGCGCGACCGCGCCTTGGACAGCGTTGACGATTTATTATTGGAACCAGGGCCTCAAAGCCATAATGATCTTTGATTATGGATATAGGAGAAATTTATGCAGTATAAAAGATTCATTTTAACGGCATGCTTGCTATGTCTGGCGCCTTTGGGCATCGCCGCTGAAGATGCGCTGTTTAATGCGCCGGATATCGGTATTTTTTTAAAGCAAAAGTTCGACAAAGCAAAGGGGAAATCAAAAAGCGCTAAAGCCGCAGCGCCGGTCAAGCCTTCGGCAGGCGCAAGTTCCGAAGGCGAACCGACCGAACCAGGCAAGGAAACCGGCTCCAAGGGCGACCCCACGGAACCCGCATTGCCCGGCGATCCCACTGAACCCGGTTCAGAGAAGGCGGCGCCTGAAAAAAAATCAAAATCCGGCAAGCAAGCCTTCAAATATAAAGGTTACAAGGGCTTTGTCACGGTCGAGGATCATCAAATAGAAGGGGCCTTGACATATTACGGCGATGCTTTCATGGCCGGCTTGCGCTCCGGAGTAGTCAATGGAGCGAATTTTTTCACCGGCCCGGCTATTCCTTACGCGACTTTAAAACCAAGCCCTTATTTGACCGCGACCGTGGCTCTGGGCCATGATGGCGAAAAATTGGACGCATTAGGGGCCGGTTCCGTGAGTTTCATGAATGTCAATTCAGAAGCGAGCCTTCCCTGGTCGGACGGAACTTATTCCCCATCCCAATCAAAAAGCATCGGTTCGGGCAGTTTTTACGGCGACGTGATCGGCACTTTTCAAGTTTCAAAAAATGCCGCTTTATCTGTTTTCGGAGGCGCCAACGTCTGGGGCAGTCAATTGGCGTCCAATCAGGTTTTCGGCAGCGCCAATGCCGGTTTGGCGGCCGCCTTTAAAATGTCCGATAAAGATACCGTCCATGTCTGGACCCAGGCTGAAATGACAGTCGAGGGCGCCGATGCGTTTCAAAACATGAAGTCCAAATACCTTCCTAACGGCGCCGTATATTTTGAGGGCGTTCAGGGCGGCCTGGATTATAAACACCAAATTGATCCGGCGAATTCGTTTAAGTTTTGGGGTGAATATTCGTACAAACCTTATTATCAGAGCGTGGACGGAGGGGCTGATTATGAATTCGGTCCTTTCAGCGCTTCGCTGGCTTCTCATTATCAAAAGGCCGGCAATCCTTGGTTCGTCAATGAAGGCGGAGGCGCGGCCCAGGTTGAATATAAAATCCTGCCCGAGCTGGCCGTCAGCCTGACCGGTTCCATTTTAGGCAGAAGTGATTTTGAAGGCGAAGAACTGCCCGTGGCTTATGCCTTGGCAGGAGGTTTGGCCTGGACGCCCGGCAAAAACAAAAGCGGCGGCAAAATTGGGGTGTCCGCGCTTGATCAGGAATTTGAAAATCCTGATTTTGAAACCATCAATGCCATGGCCCAGCAATACCAGAATATCACTCCTGAATTTTCTGCGGCTTTTAACGAGGCGCTCGGGAAATCAGAAACTTTTGAAGATTTTATCCGGAATTTTCCGGCCGGAAACGAAAAAGCCATTATCCAGGCGATCGCCATTATTACCCATAGTCAAAACGTGCTTAACTACAATCATAATGAAGGAGAGGTTTTAAATCTTAATAATATTGATGAAATATACCGACGATGGAGGCAAACTTACTTGCAGTGGGATCCGAATTCCGACGATCCGCCGCAAGATCCTATTCTTAGATGTCTGGGCGCCGCCCAAATGGCCTCGGTGCTGGCCGTTGAGTTGGGCAAAAAAATCGGTTTGGACATCAAAGCCGGAGCCGTCAGCGTGGTGACTGACGACGGCCACATGGTTCCCATGATCCGCTTGCCGAGCCAAGGCTTTGTCTTTGTGGATTGGGGAGCTGTCATTCCGACTAATACCTTTGATCCTGAAGCGGCCTTGGCCGTTTACCAAGGCGTCAGGGGCAGGATTGCGGTTGTTCATTATTTTACCGATTCCGATGACGACGGCAGTTATGCGGGCCACATCATCACCAAGCAGGGGCTTCCTGTTTTAAAAGCCACCGGCGTCCTCGGGGATCACGAGTTTGAGCTGGAAAAACCCAACTTGTTTGACGACGAGCCGAGCGGTTCCGATCTCACCCTTGAGCGCAGCCTGGACGCGCTCGACGAGACCCTTTCGGAATAGGCGGCTTTCCATTCGTCATTCCCGCGCGGGCGGCAATCCAGATAATATTCTCGTCCATTTTTTCCCTCGAAAAAATTGAATTTGCCCGACGATAAAAAATGCCTCGATATTTGCTAGAGTATCCCCAGCGCTTCGAGAGGCCGTCTCCGCAGGGAGAGGGCGCCAGGCGCAATGAACGTTAACGGAGGAAAAAAATAAATGCCGACGACAAAGAAAACGACGTCAACCTTCATGAAACCGATGCAGCCGGATACGGTTCTGGCCGAGGTGGTTGGCTGCAAGCCAATCCCCAGAACGCAGGTGGTCAAGAAGGTGTGGGACTACATCAAAAAGAACAAACTCCAGGACACAAAAAACAGAAGGAACATCAAAGCTGACGACAAGCTCAAACCGCTCTTTGGCGGAAAAACCGTGGTCACTATGTTTGAGCTGACCAAGCACGTCAACAAGCACCTCAACTAATTCTCTTTAATACCGGCCGCCTCTCAAAGAGAAGCGGCGGCTGCCGGCGGATTTAAAAAGGCCGGAAGAGAATTCTCTTAGAACAGCCCTGTAAAACGCAGGGTTGTTTTTTTTGGATAATTACGAGTCATGCAAATTGGACATTCAGTCCCCCATCTTATCCCTCCCCCTCGATGGCGGCCAGGGCTTCTGGCCCCAACTCCGTCCCCGAAGCGCTGCGGAGCGGGGGGGAGGGCAGTCCAGCAGGCAGTCCCGTGCGGTAGACACGGGGCAGGGTGGGGGTGGAATTTTGTTGTATTTTTTATGCTCGCTTTGACCGGTTGCCAAACCGCGTTCCAACTGCTTGATTGACGAAAGCGAACAGCCGGGTAAACTCGTTGAAATCATAACGGTCTATAAGGCTGATAAAAGAAAAATCATCGCCGTGAAAAATTGGTTGATTAAACCGCAAGAAAATCATATGTTTAGCGCTGAGATGAAAGCCCTGGAACGTCTTTGGGCTTATAAACATTAATGGTAAAGGGAGGAAAAATGAGAAAAATCGGGATGCTGTTAGCCGCGGGAGCGCTCTTCGCAGGATGCACGACGTATTTTCCCCATTCCGTGTCAATGGGAGGCGTTGTCATGACCGACGTGGAAGTCGTCGGCCGGGTTGAGGGAACAAGCCGCGCCCATTATATTTTTGGCTATGGGCCTATTGGAGACGATTCGCTTAAAGCGGCCGTGGCCGATGCTTTGTCCCAAAAAGGCGGCGATACCCTTGTCAACGTAACGGTAGACCGCGCCGTCACGAAATTCCCGCCCATGATAGGAGGAATGTACATGGCCGTTGACACTAGGGTGTCGGGAACCGCAATCCGCTTCAAGAAGAAATAATTCTTTTCAAGGGAGTATCAGCACCCCGCCCGCCTACGGCGGATGGGGTGCCTTTATCTTTTTTTATTAAAATCAGCACTTAAAATCTGGAGCGGGTGATGGGAATCGGACCCACATCTCCAGCTTGGAAGGCTAGCATTCTGCCATTGAACTACACCCGCAATTTATCTCGGAGAATCGCTTTGATTTTATCAAACATTCACGTGGGCAGTGATCGGATTTACGATCGGGTTGAGTTCAATTGGGCTCTTTTCGGTTGTTTCAAGAGAGAGTTGTTTATCAAGCGTTAAAGCCGCTTTCCGAAGATACCCGGGCGCGAGATGGCTGTAACGCATGACCAGGGAAGGCGTCTTGAGCCTTAAGAGCCCCTGCACGGCCATAAGATCGCCATTGGCCATTGCCAGATGGCTCGCAAATGTGTGCCGCAAGTCGTGGAAGCGGAAACCTTCCAGTCCCGCCTCCTTCCTTGCCCTATGCCAGAGCTTTTGATAATTAGAAAAATCCAGCACCAGGCTATCGGGGTTTGGCAAACTCTTAATAACGGGTCCCAAGACCTTGAAAAGGTTTTCGGTTATCGGCACCGTCCCCGGCTCTCCGTTTTTTCCAATCGGGACAAGGATTGCGCAACTGTCCAGGTTAATGTCTTCTTTCTTCATTCGGCTGAGTTCTCCCCTACGCAGGCCGGTATAGACGGCGGTCGAAACAATAGCCTTTATAGATCGTTGCATTGATTATGTTAAGTAATTCTTGAAGAAATTTTTTGTCAATTTTGGATTTTTCTGCATTTTTCTGAGCGCTCCAAGGACCAAACGCGCTAGCTGTTTTTTATCCTGCGCTTGATGATTTTTCAAC
>JACQWW010000113.1 GCA_016209025.1 Elusimicrobiota bacterium
GTTGAAAAATCATCAAGCGCAGGATAAAAAACAGCTAGCGCGTTTGGTCCTTGGAGCGCTCAGAAAAATGCAGAAAAATCCAAAATTGACAAAAAATTTCTTCAAGAATTACTTAACATAATCAATGCAACGATCTATAAAAGGGGGATGAATGAAAAAAATAACTAGCGCCTGTCTCGCCGTGTTTGTCGCGGGCCTGACCGCCGGACTGAACGCCGAAATGAACGCCGTCGAAACCCTGGCGTTAAGCCAAGTGCCTGACCAAAAAATCATCGTCTTTAAAAACGACAACCTCAGATGGGAACAAAAAGAACAAATCATCTTGGATTCAGGAGGCCGGCCCGGCCGAAGGATTCCTCTGATAAACGCCGTGGTCGGTTACTTCCCCGAAGGAGCGTCGCCTGAACTCGATTACGACCCGAACATCATGCTGGTCGCCGATGACGATTACGCTCTTATGGTCGGAAATTTTCCGGCTGAACGCGATGGACTGGGACCAGCCCCGATGTTCAATCCCCCGGTAACCCCATCGGAGCAGGAAGTCCCGTGGGGCATAGAACGTGTCGGCGCGCCTCTGGCCTGGGAGCAGGCCCAAGGCCGCGGCATTAAAGTCTGCATTATTGATTCCGGCGTTGATGTCTCCCATCCGGACCTGGCAGGCAATGTTATGGGCGGGGTCAGCCTCGTTGAATCCACGACAACACCCACCGCCGACATCGAGGACGGTCTAGGCCACGGAACCCACGTCAACGGCATTATCGCGGCCATGAATAACGCCACCGGCGTGGTCGGCGCGGCTCCTAATGCCTCTCTTTATCAAAGCAAGGTCTTCGGCTCATCCGGCTACACTTCCATTTCCATTGTCATTGCCGGGGTTGATTACTGCGCCTCGATCGGCGCCCAAGTCATCAACATGAGCCTGGGATCAAGCCGCAAAAACGACGCTTTGGAACTTGCCATCAAAAAAGCCCATGCCGCGGGAATCGTCATTGTCGCGGCGGCCGGCAACGACTACGGACGGCCGGTGAGCTATCCGGCAGCTTATCCTGAAGTCATCGCTGTTTCCGCCAGCAACATCAACAATGCCTTAGCTGACTTTTCAAGCAAGGGACCGGAGGTTGACGTTATCGCGCCCGGCGACGACATTCTTTCCACTTTCAAGGGCGGTGTTTACCGGGAGCTTTCCGGCACCTCAATGGCCAGCCCTCATGTGGCGGGAGTAGCCGCCCTGATCTTAAGCCGCAACAGCGCCCTTTCCAACGTCCAGGTCAAATCCATCATTGAAGAAACCGCCACTAATCTTGAACTGCCGGCCGACAGCCAAGGCCGCGGCCTTGTTAATGCCCTTAAAGCCGTTGAAAAGGCCGGCGATAGCGCTCTCGGACAGCCAAGATATCTTTTGGCGGCTCAACAAAATTCCGCCGTTTATATCAAGACGAAAGTCATCCCGGACAACGCCTTTAAACTGCCGGTAAAAATCATCAGGGGCGTGCCGTCGGAAAATCAGGTTAGAACGCTTCAAAACATCTTCGGGAATTAAAAAAAGAGAAAGGGGTCAAGCCGAAACAAAGACTTGACCCCTTTTTTATTTCTGTTATCCTTATATTAAGGATATGGATATTATTCTTTGGTGGACAGCCAAAATTATTGGCGGGGCAATTATTTTAGGGATCGGCTTTTTGGCTGTCTCTAAAATCATCCGGCATGGCCGGCTGGCGGACGTTCGCAAAAAACAACAAAAATTCGATCTGCTTCTCGATCAAATCAGCCGGACTTCCCCCGAAAGGCTTGCTTCTATTATTTACGAAATAAAAAAATCTTTTCCTCCCAATCTCTTAAAACAGCTTCTTGAAAACAAATTAGACGACCCGGCCGCCCAAAAGCCGCCTTCCTTGGTCAAGGCGTTTGAGCTCTTCGGCATCCTTCAAGACTATATCCGCGATCTCCATGAATCGCCAAGGTGGATTGAAAGAGCCCAGGCCGCCAAGAGACTCGGGACACTGGGACATCCTAATGCCGTGCTGCCTTTGATCGGCGCTGTTTCCAATCCGGCTGAAGAGCGCGAAGTTAAAAATATCGCCATCAAATCCTTGGGTCTGATCCACGATCCCAGGGCAATCGGCCATTTGATTGACGCTCTCGCCGGAGACGATCAGGGAATCAGCCAGCTTCTATCCGATGCTTTGATTCAATTCGGCGCCCAGGCCGTGCCTTCCCTGATTAAAACCGCGGATGAATCAAAAAATGAAAATCAGCGGTTTTGGGCGATCCGAATTCTGGGAGCGCTCAAGGCCGCGGAATGCGAAACGCAGTTCATGGCCGCGCTCGAAGACCACAGCCATAAAATCCGCGAAGCCGCGGCCGAAGCGCTGGGCTGCGTTAAAGCCGGGCGCGCGGTCGGCAATTTAAGGGATAGGCTTTTTCACGACCCGGTAATCGGTGTCCGCCAAAAAGCGGCCGAGGCCCTGGGTAAAATAGAGGACCAGGCCGCTTTCGAGGCTCTTGGCGCGGGTCTAGCCGAATTAAATGAAGAGACCAGGAGCCAGGCCACGCAAGCGCTTGTTTCAATGGGACCGAAAGCTGCGCCGATTTTTCTGGAAGTTCTGGCCCGCGGCGACGCTAAAAGCGCGGCTCTGGCGGCAAGCGGACTCGACCGCATCGGCTTTGCCGATGAATTGATCGAGCAATTGATCAAGCCCGGCCAGGAAAAGCCGGCTTACGACTTGCTGGTCTCGATCGCCCGATTGGGGTGCCTTGACACTTTGGCGCGTTCTTTGAAAAACAAGCCGGCGGCCATACGCCTTATTATCTGCCGCATTTTCGAAGAAGCTAAAAATTCGAAACGCGCCGAGGCCCTCCTTGAGGCTGCCTCAAGCGATTCTGAAACCGAGGTGCGCCTGGCCGCGGCCGAGGCCCTGGCCGCGGCCAGGGAAACAAAAGCCCTGCCGGTTATTTTGCGAAACGCCAAAGACGCCTCCCCGGAAAACCGCGCCCTTCTCTTGGAAAAACTGGCTGTTTTTTCCGGCGAGAATCTTTCGCCCTTGGCCGCCGATCTGATTGAATACGTCCAAGACAGAAATCCGTCTGTCCGCCAGGCCGCGGTCCGGCTTATCAGCGTCATTATGACGGATAAAACCCTTGACGCTTTGATCCGCTGCCTTAGCGACTCGGACCCCCTTGTCCGGCTTGCCGCGGCCGAAGCCCTCGGCAGCCGCGGCGGCCCGGGACCGCAAAGCGAAGCCGGACAAAAAACAGCTCAAGCCCTTATCGGGCTTTTCCGCGACCCGGTTGTCAGCGTGCGCACCGCCGCAGTCAAAAGCCTCGGCAGTTTCGGATGGCCCGACAATCTTCTGCCTTTATGCCTTGCCTTTGCTCAAGCCAAGGAAATTGCCTGCCGTGACGCTATCTCCGAAGCGATCGCCAAAATACCGCCGGATGTCATCTTCGAGCGCCTAGCCGGGCTTCCCATCAAAGAGCCTGAATCACGGGCCGGCATCGCCTGGACACTCGGTCTCATCGGCGACAAAAAAGGCTATTCCTTACTAATGGATTTATTGAAAGACAAAGAACCGATGGTCAGGGCCGCGGCAGCCGGGGGACTGGGAAACTTCAAATCGCCCGAAACAGTCCTGATTTTGGCCGATTATATCGAGGACCCGAACGAACGGGTCCGGGCCGCGGTGGTCAATGCCGTGGCCAAATCGAATGATCCTGATGCCGCGGATCTGCTGAGCCCCAGGCTCAATGATCCGGATCCATTCGTCCAAAAGCGGGCGGTTCTGGCTATGGGGATTTTGGCAGGCAGGAAACCCGAGGAAAACCGCCCTATTTTTAAAACTCAAATCAAGAATTGGCGCAAGTCCGAGAATAAAGACCTCTCCTCGCAGGCCGCGGCTCTCATTGCACTTGCCTTGATAGAAGATAAAGCCTCGTTCGCCGAATGTCTCGAGGCCCTTCATCATAAAGAACTTTCAACCCACTTGCGCGGCCTGCTGCGGACAATTCCTCTTGAGGCGCGCCGGCGCTTTTTTGACTGCCTTTCACTGGATATGGATCTATATTTTTCCTCCCAAGGCGCTCCTGAACAGACAAGGCGCCATTACAAAGAACTGCTGGTTTCAAGCCGCAAGCCCTTGGACAGGATGCGGGCCATGGAAGCTTTGGAGCTCCTGGGCGGCGAAGGCTTGTCCGTTTATCTTGAAAACGCTTTTGCCGCTGATCCGGCCGCCGAGATCAGGGCGAAAGCGCTCGAAATGCTGGCGCGAACAGCCGGCGGGCCGAAATTTCTTGAAAAAATATCCCGGGCCGTGCGCGATCCTTCGGAATTCGTCCGCAATCAAGCTGTCAGCCTTTTTAAAGAACTCAATCCCAGGGATCTGCTGGAATCGCGGCGACTGCTTATGCCTCTTCTGGAAAGCTCCAGCCCACGGGTGCGCGAAGCCGCCTCAGAGCTTGCCGCGCGCGTTTTTGAAAACCGCGGACACGAATTAAAAGAGCTTATTTTAAAGGGAGGCTCCAAAAACCTGGCCTTGGGCGTTTTAGCCGCAATCGGACGTATGGGAAGCTCTGATTGCCAGGACGTATTAATGCGCTTTACGTCCGATAAAGACCCTGAGATACGCTCTTGCGCGGTTTATTGGGCCGTTCAAAACAATCTTTTGAACAAAAAAGAGCTTATGGCGCATCTCGATGACCCTCAAGAAGCGGTCCGCACCGCGGCAATCAAGGGATTGGGAATTTTATTGGACAGCGAAGCCTTGGATTGCCTGGCCTCAGCCAGCCAAGACCCGTCGCCCCTGGTCCGCCGGGAAGTTGCGGCTGTTCTCGGCCAAAAAAAACTGACCGAAGAAACGCGGCCGCGCCAGATTCTTGAAAAATTGATCAAGGACCAGCATTGGGAAGTCAAGGCCCAAAGCTTTTTGAGCCTCTTTCAAATGGGAAGCCATGAGGTGGCTGATCTTGCCGCTGAGGCGATAAAAGAACTGCCTAAAGCCGGCCGGGAGGATTTCATCCGTTATCTTGAAAAAAGGGGGATTATTTTCAGCCTTGAAGAAACCGTCAAAAACGACGCTGATGCGGCCAAGAGAGTGGAGGCGCTCAAAATCCTCGGAGCCGTTGATCCGGCGCGTTTTCGCCCGATTCTGCTTGCCGCTTTAAGCGATCCTTCCCCTGAAGTGAGGGCCCAGGCCGTGCGCCTACTGGCTTCGGATGAAAATACCGAGGCCCAAAAAGCTATTGACGCGATGGCCGCCGACCCGTCCGAAACAGTGCGCACCGCGGTAAAATGGGCCAGATTGCGCATAGAATGACCGCTGTTATCTGCTTCCGTGACTACGGTTTATTGCTGGTGTTGGAAAAAACTAAAACTTGCATAATCCTGCCGCTCCATGCTATAATTTTTTCGTTCCTTGTAACCGTGGGATAGCGCAACAAGCAGGACCCGCGGGCCTCCACCCCGAACTCCTTTAAATCGGGTCACCAGGGAGCAAAAGCCAGATCGTTTGCTTGTTTTGCTCATTTAAGGTGACCCATGAGAAGTCGAGATAGGGAAA
>JACQWW010000114.1 GCA_016209025.1 Elusimicrobiota bacterium
GCCCGCTGGTCCTGTTTTTTAAAGCTATCCAGCGGTTACAAGGTTGTTGTTATTGTAGCACACGATTGTTATCCGTATCGCAAAATCTGACTCACGTCTAGTTTGGCTGTTTTATAAGCCGGCAAAAGACTGGCGATCAGGCTGACCAGCCAGGCAAACAGGGATACGCCGGCCACTGCCCAAGGATCAAGGGAAAAAGGCAGGCGGTCAATCATGTAAATTTCCGGCGGCATGCGCACCCAAAAAAATTATAGCACGGGTTTTTGATTTTTGATCGCTTTGTCCGAAATTTAAAGATAATTGACTTTTGATTACTTCTACAGCAGCATTTTTCCATCTCCCTTGAGGGGAGAGGGCAGGGTGAGGGTGGTAAAGGTTTGCTCGCGATGATCCCCTCACCCGCGCCGAGCGCGGCCTCTCCCTCAGGGGGAGAGGCGGCAAAAAGTGCGGCTGTAGAATTACTTGGTCAGTTTTTCCAGGCGGTCTTTTACCGGCGGATGGGAGCTGAGATAGTTTTCAAAAGGCAAGCCAAGTGTTTGTTCCTGCGATATAACCTTTTTTAAAAAATCGCTTAAAGAAGATTCGGGAATTTCAAGTTTTTTAAGGTAGTGAAGAGCCGCTTCGTCGGCTTCGATTTCCATTTCCCGGCTGTAGCCCAAGGCTAAAAGGGTTTTACCGAAGCCGCCGGCGCCGCGCAGAACCGGACGGTCAAAGCCGAAGGCAAGGAAAAGCAAAGCGCTCCAGCCGAGCTGTTCTTGAAGAAGAAGGGCGCCGTGGCGCCGGGCCACGTGGCCGATTTCATGGGCCATGACCGCGGCGATCTCATTTTCTTTGCCATCGCAGAGCTTAAGCAGGCCGGTGGTCAGAAATATCGTGCCGTCCGGCGAGGCAAAGGCGTTGGGCTGGGATGATTGGACCACCAGGAAGCGGTATTGATAATTAGGCCGTTCGGAAATTTGAACGATCCGTTTTCCCATCCGGCCCGCATAATCCTGCCATCTGGCGTCTTCGTGAAGGGGGAAAAGCTCGACAAGGGATTTGGTCGTCAAACCGCCGGCAAGAATCTCGGCGTCTTCGGGAAGCCAAATTCGAGGTTTGGCATTGGGCTGCCGGGAACAGCCGCCAAAAGCGATAAATAAGGGAATAAAGAAATAAGGGAACAAGGGAATAAGGGAAGGAAAAAGATTTTTGTTCCCTTGATCCCTCATCCCTCGTTCCCTTGTTTCACGCCGACCAGAACGGATACCAGCGGTCCCGGCTGAAAATATTTACGGCCACGGCGCAGGCAAAAACAAGTCTTGGGTCCAGGTCCGGCGGACACTGGGCGCTAAGCGTCATCCGGTTGAAAGGGGATCGCGAGCTTTTGATGCGGCCGATAAGAACGCCTTGGTTTAAAATTTTAAAATCCGCCCGGAAAAGCCCCCATAGGTGCCCGATCAACCGGCGCATGATTGATTTGACCAGGGAATCTTCCACGACGTAAGCCAAAGTTTTTCCCTGGCGGTCAATAATCCACCATTGTTTGCGGATAAGGTTGGAAAGAGAAGACATCTTCAGATGACCGATAATTTCCTGCTCAGGCCCCTTGACCACGAAACGGTAGGCAAACCAGCCCAGGCGCCTGTTGATTTTAAAAATCTGTTTTCCTTTTTCGTCGTAAATCCAGCAAGGCGTGCCCTTGATAGCCCAGCCGAGCGCCACTCCCAGGAGAATGGAAAAAACAACGAGCATGATGGACAGGGTGATGATGATCGCCTTTGAGGCGCCGAAATATATAGCGGCCCATCTTAAAATAAAAATGACGGCCACAGCCTGGAATATGGGCGGTTTGCGCCAGACCGCCGCAAGCCGGACGCCCTCCGGCGCGAAAGCCACGATAGTGGGAAAAAGCGTCCAATACCATCCTCCCAGAAAAAGCTCGAGGTTTTTGCTTTCCGGCCGGCCGGCGAACATTTCCCCTAAACGCATCAGTTTTTTGTCGTTCATCCACAGGAAACCGAGATAAAGGGCGGCGAGCAGAGCTGCGCCGGCAAATAAGTGAAGGCGGTATTTATCGGTGATGGCTTTGATGCGCGGGTCAGGTTCAGGCATTTTGGGGATAGCCTGTCCGGCGTTTTCGCTGTTTTCGTATCCAGGCGGGGCAGGCAGTTCCTGCTCTTTGGCCGCTTCTTTTTGTTTTTGCATGATCTCCGCATTGACGCTGCGCATGGTGGAGAGCAAGCGGTGCAGTTCGGAAAAATCAAGGCGCGGCGAGCCGTAAGCGTTGACGGTATAAATGATTCCAAGGTATTCGAGATGGCCGATAAGCTCTGTCTGGTCCCGGTTGGTGAAATAGAGAAATAAGGCGTTGTTGGCAAGCTTGACATCCATGGGAGATTTGCTTTTCGATCCCAGGGTCTGGCCCCATTGAAGAAGCCTGTCAGAGGCCGCAATGGGGCCGGCCGGTTCAAGGCTGACGGAGACATTAAGCACTGCCGACTCAAAATTGCCGGAAAGAAAGACCAGGTCGTTTCTTTGGGGTGTTTCCGATGTCCAGCCATCTTTTGCGGCCTGGATCATCCAGGAATTATCAACAGCCGCGACCCATTCAAGCGGTTTAAGCCGCCGCGGCTTGCGTGTGGAAGACTCGCGGAACGCGTCCTCGCTGATGTCCGACATGGTTCCCAGGATGTTTTTGAGGGCCGACCAAGGGGCTTTTAGCGACGGAACCGCGGTGAATCTATATGCCGACAAATTGGTATGCACAAAAGCGCCTTCAATTTTGCCTTGGTACACAAGACAGCGGATTTCAACCGTATTGGCAAGAACGTGTTTAGTTTCCTGTAAAGGGGGTTCGGTTTTTTTCAAGGTCCCGTAGTAATTTTCAGCTTTGACGTAAGGCGATTCGTCTTTCGCGGTTTGAAGGTGCTTGACGACAAGACTTGCCGCCGGCGGGCCGGGCCATTCCAGGCGCACGGCTTCTTGGTTTTCTTTGGTCTCTAAAACCTTCCAGTCTGCAGGCACGAAAATCATGAATTTTTTACCCGAGTCTTCAAGCCATCGGCCCCCTGTTTCATTGGCCGGGCCTAGGCGCGGCAAAGGCGCGGCGCATAAGGCGGGGGGAATAAGGGAATAAGGGAATAAGGGAATAAGTAAGAAAAATAAGGCGATTTGGGCGATAAGATCGTTTTTTTTGTTCATTTTTTGTTTACGGATGCCTGCGGCGCGCCTATAATTCTGCCTTTAAGAGCATCGGCGGCTATGAAATAAATGCGTTTGCCTGTTGCCGGGTCCTTCCAATCCCTTGAATCGCCGGATTCGTCGCGGTTGTCGCCCAATAAAAAGACATGGCCCGGGGGCACGGACAGGGGTCCGAGATTGTCGCCTTCCAGCATTTCGTCCTGGCGGGTGTGTTGGACATAAGGTTCTTCGATCGGCCGGCCGTTTATATGGACGGCCTTGGCGATGATTTCCACTGTGTCGCCGCCGACAGCGATGACTCTTTTGAGGAGGTCTTTTTCGCTGGACACGGGCGACGGCAGGACCACGATCTCGCCCTTGTTCGGCCGGCGCAGGCGCAGGCTGAGTTTATCGGCCCACCAGCGGGAATTGACCGGCAGGGTCGGCTCCATAGAGGCGCTGGCCACGAAAATTCTTTCCAGGCAATAGTCGCGGAAAATGAACGTCGCGGCGACGCTCATGATGATTATGATGATTAGACGAAACGGAGATGTTGTCCGCATTGATATAATATAAGTCTATGTTCACATCGTATTTTTTGCCATAGTTTGTCGGCAGAATATGATTTTTATTTTGGAGGTGTGGTTGTGAATATCATCGGACTCGTGGTTCTCGTGGTGACGGCCATCGGTGTGGCGACGGAAGGTTTGACTTTGACCAGAAACAAAGATCAGCTGGGAATTCCCAAGGGCGATTGGCTGAGCGTTTTGCTTGGCGTTTTGCCCTCCTTTGGGGTATTGACGATCAATATCGAGTGCTGGATGAGGCCGTTTTTCGAGCCGAATTGGGTATTGACCGGAGCCGGTCTGGCTTTGTGCGCCGGCTGTATTGTTTTTAGAGGGTGGGGAAAAGCGGCCTTGGGCGGTTATTACACCTTTTCAATAGATATCCGCGACGATCATGAAGTGGTGGATTACGGGCCTTACCGCATTGTGCGCCACCCGCTTTATTTTGGGGCGCTTCTGGGCATCATTGGCCTGCCAATTTTGGCCCATAGTTGGCTGGGCGTCTTTACCCTTACTATACCGACCGGCACGGTTTACGGCATTCGCTTGTTTTTAGAAGACAGATTTCTTTATGAAAGCCTCGGCGAGCCTTATCAGGCTTATGCCAGCCGCACTTCGCGCCTGATTCCGTTTATCTGGTGATTTAGCCCGTTTTTTTAATGCCGCCAAGATAACCCTCTCCCCTTGTGGGAGAGGGCAGGGTGAGGGGTTAAATTCTGTGTTATATTGCGCTATCTCGAGTTATCTTAGCGGCATTATCCTCTTTTTTTTAGCTTGGGCCGCCGGCGGCAGGTGGAACGTTTTTCGGTTGTTCGCCTCCGTATTTTTCCACGAATTTTTTGATGTCTTCGAGGTGTTCCAAAATCAGCTTGGCTTTTCTCAAGCCGAATTGGAAAGGATATTTGTCCTCCGGGGTCAAAGTGAGAACAAGCAGGGGTTTTCCCCGAAATTCCGATTCTTTAGCTTCGCTCATGTTTCCTCCATTTTTTTACATCATAGAAAATCTAAGTCAAAATTAGGCAAGCCCACAAAAATTCCCCGAGGGAATTTTTGAAGTCTTAAGTCTGAAGCTTGAAGTATGAATTTTAAGTCTGAAGTCTAAGGTCTGAAGTCTGAAAAAAATGATGTTCTTTTTTATTTCAGACTTCGCGCTTCAGACTTCAGACTTCAGACTTCGCGCTTCAGACTTCAGACTTCAGACTTCAGACTTCAGACTTCGCGCTTCAGACTTCAGAACTTACCCGTCAGGGGAAGTTCTGGATTTTGCTACTATTAAGATATGAGCAAATTCAACCAATATCCGCATATTGAGAACCTGGAAGATGTGCCGGCAATATTCGGTCTGCCGGAAGTTATCGTTACGGAAAAAGTCCACGGGAGCAACATGCGCATCGCGGTTTTGGACGGCAAGCTTCACCTTGGCGGCAGAAAGCTTGAATTTGAGGATATCAGGCCGGACACAAGAGAGGGCTTATGCTTTATCCAGTGGGTGCTTGACACCGGCCTTGATAAAAAGATGATTGAGGCATTCGCCGGCCATGATGTCATATTGTTCGGCGAATGGCACGGCAGCGGCACGCCGAAAAAAAACTGGCCGCAGATTCAAAAGGGAATCAAATACATTAAAGGCAATGATTTGCGCATTTTCGATGTAAAGGTTAATGGCCGGTATGTTTCATTTGATGAGATAGCTCGATGGGCGTCAAAAGCGGGTCTTAAAACCATGCCTGTTCTTTACCGGGGAAAGCCCGACATGAATGTTTTTAATTCACTCATAGACACCATGTCCAAGGTGGGAGAGGAAAACGGAATCGTTGACCCGGAAAATACGATTGAAGGGCTTGTGATAAGGCCTTCTGAATTTACCTGCGATGAAAAGGGAAATCCCGTCATGGCAAAATTAAAAATCGGAAAATGGGCGGAAAGGGCGTCTCAAAAAAGAGGCGGGCAAATGCCTAAACAGCCAAAAGCTCCGCCTGCGGCCGGGGCCAAGGAATTTGCCGAGGAATTCGTGACAGACACTCGGCTAAGCCATGTTTTGGATCAATTGCGTCAAGAGAGCATTCAAATTGATAAAACAGCTTTCGGCCATGTCATGAGGCTTATGGGCCAGGATGTCAAGCGCGAGGGCGCTAAAGCGCTCGAGAGCGCGAATCTTGACTGGAAGGACGTAAGCCAGCATGTTTCCATGCTGACCAAGAAAATATTTTCTGATTATCTGCAAAAGAATTCAGGGCTTTAAAAATTCCGTTGAAAAGTTTTACCGAATACCTTTGGTTTACCACGAAAAACCGCAAAGCTCGATCTCGGCCCCTGGGAACAGATCTTTTACGCCGAATTCGACGGCCGCCGCCGCAAGCGCGTCGTAGTCAAAATCATCGGGGAATAAGCCGGGCATGGCCGGAGCCCTTTCTCTTTGGGTCTTCAGGCTAGCAAGTGGGTAAAAATGGTATGAAAAACTATCCGTTTACGAGGGAGATTTGACTTTTTTAAGGGTTAAAAAATCTGGCATGATTTCGGCATGCAAAAACATAGACGTTTATGAGATACCTATCGCTTCCCCGGGTTTCGTCCCAAATCAACGATACGAGGTATATTCGGTGATCCCAAGGCTCGAATTATTCAACTCTATCGGCGGGGAAAAAAACGGTGTGCGGAGTATGCTCCTGCGTCCACCAAGTTTGGTACGACCGCAGATTGCGCCGAGTCCGCGACTTGGCGTGCGGAGAAAATCGCATCTACCTGGAGATCGAAATTCGGCGTATCGACTGCAAGCGATGCGGCAAGGTGAAACAGGAGAAGCTGGATTGGTTAGCGGACAATCCGTTCTACAGCAAACGCTTCGCCTTCTTCGTAGGACGGCGTTGCCGGACTTCAACCATTCGAGACGTAGCACGGGAAACGCGCCTGGATTGGGATACCATCAAGCAGTTGGAAAAGCAGTACATGAGGGAGCAGTTGCGCCGAGTGGGCAAGCCCGCTCCCAAGATCATTGTGTCCTTTCGGCAAGCGCGCGTATCCCCGACGGGGCGGGGGCTGTCATGGGCATGGCGGCGTGCGGATAGTGTGGGATAGCCTGAGTCCCCTGGTGCTTCGAACGCCCCGAGGCTCGTGAGCGCGCGGCGCAAGCTGCGC
>JACQWW010000115.1 GCA_016209025.1 Elusimicrobiota bacterium
AAGGCATCGCAAAAAGCGTTTAGGCCGTTTTCCCAGCTTATGCCTGCACCGGAATCAGCCCGGCCTTCCAATCGGCTCAAAAAAAGCTCCAAAAGCTTGATCTCCAATATCTGCTTGTCTGGATCAAAGCCCTTGACGCGCAGATGGCTCATGGCGCACTCTTCAAGCGCCCTCGAAGGCACAACGCCCACCAACTCCGATTCCGTAATGGAAACGCCGGCCGGACCCGCGATTTTTTCGATATTCTCGGAAACCGTTTTAAGGCCGGTAACTTTGTAATTGCCTAAAACGGTTGAAACCTGGACATTGCCTTGCCCCCCAAGCTCGATTTCCTTGGCTCGCAAATGAGGCAGGCCGCCGCCTGAGGTGCGGATGCGCTTGGCGATGTCTTTGGCGAGATTCATGTCTGAAGTATTCAGGTTGACGTTAAAATTAATGATCTGCTCTCTGGCGCCCACGGCCGTGGCTCCCGCTGTTGGATGAATCCTGGCCGGTCCGAAATCAGGATCGCGCGAAGGGTCATTGCCTAAAACCTGGGCAAGGACTTCGTATTCGCCTTTTCTGATATTGGCCAGATTTTCGCGTTCTGGTTTGGCCGCGGAAAAGCCATAAAGATAAACTGGGATTTGCAGTTCCTTAGCCAGTTTTTCAGCTAATTTTTTTGAAAGGGCCACACACTCGGCGATGGAAACTCCGAAAAGCGGGGTAAACGGAATCACATCCGTTGCGCCCATTCTGGGATGCTCGCCTTTGTGCGTTCTCATGTCAATAAGCTCCATGGCTTTTTTGGCTCCCAAAAAAGCCCCCTCAGCCACCGCCTCGGGAGAGCCAACATAAGTTATTACACACCGGTTATGGTCTTTATCCATCTTGATATCCAGGACAACCACGCCCGGCGCCTGCCGGATGGCAGCCACGATGGCCTCCACTTTTGCCCTGTCCCTGCCCTCGCTGAAATTCGGAACACATTGAATAAGTCTCATTTTTACTTACCCCCTCAAACCGTAAGCGCTTAGTTCACTTGGTTTGTCATTCCGGCGAAAGCCGGAATCCAGAAAAATGCAATATAGGGGCCTGGATTCCGGCTTTCGCCGGAATGACGGCAAAGAGCTTAAGTGACCGGCATTGCCCTTAAACCTAATTTGTCAATCCATTCTTGCGGATTGGAAAAATCTTTAAAGAAAAATTCAGGCTTGACGGCTTTAAGCTTGGGCACGTTTCCCATGCCGCAGTCAACCGCCACGCTGCGAAACCCGCAGGCCTTGGCCGCAAACACGTCCAAAGGCGTGTCGCCGATGATAAAAATGTCCTTTTTTAAAAATCTCCGGCCATAATAACGCCCGGCTTTTTGGGCGCCTTTTCTTAATAATACCGGCCGTATGATCGAATCCGTGGCAAAACCGCCCACTGGAAAATAGCGGCCCAGTCCGCCGGGAGCCAATTTGTAATAGGCGCTGGTTTCCAGGTTGCCGGTTCCGAGCGCCAGATAAACATTGGGCAATTTTGACACAATCTTAAGAAAATCCTTAATGCCGCCAAGAAGGCGATAGCCGGGGGAATGGCGCAGCTCAGCTTTAAGATAACGCGGGAAAAGCTCCATTATACGCTTAACCTCGCCCGGCTTTGGCTTTCGTTTCAATTTCGTCCTGACGATCTCCGCGAAAATAACCGGGTCGGTTTTACCGCGCGGGTCAACGCCTTTTATAGCTTCTTCTATTCCAAAATGTATCTTGAACATTTTGTTAAAAGCGCGTATTCCCGCGCCGCCAGTGACAAGAAGAGTCCCGTCTATGTCAAAAACTAAAAGCTTGGCTTTCACCGGTTAATTCCAAAAAACCGTTTCGCCTTTTTTGACCACGCCACGAATCATGTTCATGGCGAAATAATAGGGGATTTCCCGGTAATCCTTGACATCGGCCGCGATTAAATCAGCCTGTTTTCCCGGCTCTATGGAGCCGGTCCTGCCTGCCAAATTAAGAGCATAAGCGCCGTTGATGGTCGCCGCGGTCAAAGCCTCCTGAGGCGTCATTTTCATTTGCGTGACGGCCAGCGACATGACAAATCCCATATTCAAAGTGGGGCAGGTGCCCGGATTAAAATCCGAAGCCAAACCCACGGCCAGACCTTGCTCTATCATCTTGCGCGCCGGCGGATAACGCTTGGTCGCCAAAAAGAAATTTGAGCCGGGTAAAAGCGTGGCAATAGTGTTTGATTGAGCCAAAAATTTCATGTCTCCTTCCGTAATGCAATCCAAATGATCAACTGAAGCCGCTTTGAGCCTGTATCCGAGATAAGCGCCTCCGGTATGGCGAAGCTGTTCAGCATGAACTTTAAGCCCATAGCCGTAGCCCTGGGCCGCCAGAAGAATGCGCCTGGCCTCTTCGCGGCTGAAATAACCCTCCTCGCAGAAAACATCGCAGAATTTAGCTAAAGGCTTCATCTCCGGGAGCATTTTCCGGCAGACCTCGCGGATATAGCCTTCCCGGTCGTTTTTGAATTCATCCGGGATGGCATGGGCTCCCAAGAAAGTCGGCACCAATTCCAAGGGAGTCTGCGCCTCTTTGACGGCCAGAAGAATCCTGCGCTCCTGTTTAATATCGAGCCCGTATCCGGATTTGACCTCCATGGTCGTGGTGCCGTGGCGCAGGGCTGTCTGCGACCAATATTCAAGGCTTTGAGCGAGCTTTTGGTCATCTGCGGCGCGTAAATCAGCCACGGAGCGCCGGATGCCGCCCCCCTGCTCGGCGATTTCTTTATACGTAAGACCTTTAAGCCGCAATTCAAAATCCTTGATTCTAGACGCGCCAAAAACAGCATGAGTATGGCTGTCCACAAATCCGGGCAAAACGACCTTGCCCTGCGCGTCCAGAACCTCGACCTTCTTATCCGATACGTCCGACAACGAACCTTTTAAATCGTTATAAAGCCCCACTTCGGCTACACTGCCGTCCTTAATTAAAACCGCGTGGCCATTGCCAAGCAAGCCGACCTCAGTCAGCGATTTTCCTCTTCTCGGCCCTTCAGGCAAACCCTTTGACGCCATGGTCACGATTTGACCGGCGTTGACAATAAGAAGTCTGACCTGTCCGACTGGTCTGACAGGTCCGACGGGTCCGACTTGTCTGACCGCGGTCATGGCCAACCCCTTTGTTTTACCCGCTCCCGGTAAAGCCGCTCGGTGAAACCGCCTTCGTTTAGAAAAGACCGTTCTAATTGCTGCAACTGCCGGCCCAGTAAAAAACTTGCCTGGTTAATCAGGCAGATTAAGGTATTTGCCGCCACTTCAGCCGGGGCCGCGGCAATGTTGTAGGGGTCCGACTTGTCTGACTTGTCTGACGCGTCCGACTGGTCCGACCGATAGCGATTTCTCACCGCGAGCGCTTGGGGCGAATCCTTGGCCCAAATGCGCAGGCTGCGCTGGCGCAGAAAATCCTCATAATCCAAAAGCAGCTCCTCTAGGCTGGCCCTAGCCACGCCGGTCAACTTAAGCTCGGTTTTCTTCGAGGTCGCCGAAGCCATACTGCCTTCGGCGATATTCTGTACGCCGCTGCGCGCCGCCTGAACCATTTGATCGCGGGTGCGGGAATGTTTTTCGATAAAACGGTTACAAAAAATCACGGTGGCGTCATAAACAGCCTGCGCAGACTGAAAACTCCGCAAGTTACGGTAACCGCCGTGCGGCGGGATCAAATTATTAACTTTCATGCGCACCTGCTGATCGTACATTTGGCGTATGGTAAGTTTATAACTTTCTCTATAACACAATTTGCGAAACGCGGGTCGAATGCCGGCGAACGCTCTGTTCCAATGCCTGCCTCAATTCTATTTGAATGTTTAATAAAATCATTTCATGGGACTATCTCCAATAGATATTAAATGGCTTTTTGAAAAGCTCAGAAAAATTGACTTTCTGGCTTATCACTCCGAAGACGAGCTGGCCGTGCTTGTCCAATCAATGAAAAGCGTAAAAATTCAAACAAGCAAAACAATCTTGAAACAGGGGCAGAAAGGCAGCGCCTATTACATCATTAGAAGCGGCTCCGTTGATATCTGGGCAGACGCGGCCTCAGGGCGCATCAAACTGGCAACGCTCAGGGAAGGCGATTCCTTCGGCGAGGTTTCTGTTTTGACCGGAGAGCTTTGCAATGCCACGGTAACGGCCAAAGACGATGTCGAGGTTTTTGCCATGCCTGCGGAAGGCCTGCGCCGGGTCGTCCGGGCCAACCCCCTGCTTGCCGCTAAAATGGCCGAGACCATAGCCAAAAGAAAAGGGGCGCGCGCCCTGGGGCTTGAACCGGCCGCGGCCAAGCCGGAAAAACTGCTTTCCCGCCTAAAGGCCTTTCTCGGCGGTTAAATGACCTTTAGGGCAAGACTGCTTCTTGCCATTTTCATTTTTGCCTGCCTGCCTTGCTTTTATATTTTCAGGGCAGGCAACTTTGACGAGCCGTTTATCGCCTACGCTGTTTTCGGGCTCTGTTTTTTCGTCCTGATGGGGGCCTTGGCCGGGGCCGTCAAAATTGACCGGATCGTCGAGGCCTCGGAAAACAGGGCCATCCAAAGCGAAATCGAGCTTCAGGCCTTTCTGGAAAGAATCCATGACGGCGTTTTCCTGGTAGATGCGACAGGAAAAATCCTGGAAATCAATACAGCCATGGCCCACCTGCTGGGGCATGATCCCGACTTTTTGAAAGGCAAAAATATTTGGGATCACCTGAAATCAAACAAAGGAAAACCCGATGAATCGTTTTTTCCCAAAGGCCACTTGAGAACAACCTGCCGGATGACCGGCAAAAGAAAATCCGGGGATACGACCGATTTGCTGGTTGATCTTTATCTTGTCAAAAAGGAAGGGGTTTTCCACGGCTTGCGGGGCTGTGCCGGAAAAGCCGAAAAAATTCTGGAAGAAGCAAGTTTCAAAGAAGATTTGGCGGTAGCCATCTTTCGGACTTTGAGTAAAAAATTAAAAGATTTTACCCAACAGATAACCGGCATTATGGCATCAGCCGGACAGGAACCGCCTCAAACTAAAACGGAGGTAACCGTTCAAGGGGGGTCAGCCCCTGAACCCCGTAGCGGAGGGGGACCCGTCCAGCAGGACGGGGGAACCGTCGGGACTGGTTCCCAGGGGTGCGGGGGGCAGGGGCTGACCCCCCTTGAACGGTTACAAACGGAGTTGAAAAATTCAGCAAACCAGCTGATAACGAGCCTGGCCGATTCTTTTGAACAAGATACCATCACCGGCTGGAAACCCAGATTGCGCCTGAACTTGGTTGATCCTGACCTGCTATTGGAAGCCGCGGCCAAGCGTTTCGAGTCCACCGCCAAACTGCGCGGCCAGACCCTTTCCATCCTTAAGCCGCAAGCAGCCTCGCAAGCCAATGTCAACGGCGATTCCCGCTATCTCCTTGAATTGCTTTGCATTCTCCTGGACAATGCCGTCAAATACACGCCGAACAACGGCAAAATAACCTTGTGTTTTTTTAACGTCAAGGACGGGTACGGCTTTACCGTTGATGATACCGGCATCGGCATACCCCAGCATGAAATACCGCTGTTGTTTACTCCTTTTTTCAGGGGTGATAATTCCATCAATAAGACGATCGAAGGGCTTGGTCTTGGCCTATGGACAGCCAAACAGATCGCCGAAGCGCATGGCGGTTCGATCTTTGCCCAATCCCAATTTGGGCAAAACGCCATGTTTAAAGTTGAATTCCCTAAACATTCTTTGCCGAAAGACATTAAATGGATGGACTAAAGTCCCACGCGGGTTGCCGGCGATAAAGCCATTGGGGCCGGCGGCCAAGGCGGACATGTTTTGCTGTCTCGTAAACTTAACAACATGTGGATAGCATGTGGATAACTAAAGTCCTATGTCTTTTTTGCTCATTTTAACGTCTTTTTCTTGATTTTCCCCAAATGTTACCTGCCTTCAACAATCCCCTGGCAGGCACATGTGGATAACCTGTGGAAAAAAACAAATTTGTGGAATATTTTCAATTTTATTAGATTTTTGGTATTTTAACGCCTTTTTTCAAGGCAAATTCCCTTGCTTCATCATATCCGGCATCCGCATGCCTGACAATGCCTAAGCCAGGATCATTGGTTAAAACCCTCTCCAGCCGGGCAGCCATGTCTTTGGTGCCATCAGCCACAATGACCAACCCGGCATGAAGGGAGTAGCCTATCCCGACCCCGCCGCCGTTGTGAAAACTGACCCAGCTGGCCCCGCTGGCGGTATTTAACAGGGCATTTAGAACAGGCCAGTCAGCCACGGCATCGGAGCCGTCTTTCATGCTTTCGGTCTCGCGATAAGGGCTGGCCACCGAACCGCTGTCCAAATGATCCCGGCCGATCACCACTGGAGCGCGGATTTCGCCTTTACGGACAAGACGATTAAGGGCCAGGCCGAATTCGGCACGCTCCCCATAACCCAGCCAGCAGATTCTTGCCGGAAGGCCCTGAAACTTGACCTTAGCTCTTGCCAGCTTCAGCCATCTGACCAATGTTTCGTTGTCCGGAAAAAGCGACTCTGCCAAACGATCGGTTTTATGGATATCAGAGGGCTCTCCGGAAAGAGCTGCCCAGCGAAAAGGCCCTTTGCCTTGGCAAAAAAGAGGCCTGATATAGGCCGGGACAAATCCTGGAAAGTCATAGGCATTTTTGACGCCGGCCTTAAAGGCCATGGTCCTGATGTTGTTGCCGTAATCAAAAACCTGGGAACCAATTTTTTGAAAATCAAGCATGGCCCGGACATGGACAGCGATCGAATCCATAGATCGCTTGAGATAGCCTTGCGGGTCTGTTGCCCGCAAGCGCGCCGCTTCGGCGATAGATAAACCGGCGGGAATGTACCCGTTTAAGGGATCGTGAGCCGAAGTTTGATCAGTAACAGCATCGGGAATCAATCCGCGCCTGACGATTTCCGGTAAAACTTCCGCCGTGTTGCCCAAAAGACCGACTGAAAGCGCTTCTTTTTTAACAACTGCTTTTTGAATACGGTCTAAAGCCCGGTCCAGGCTTGTTTCCATTTCATCCAAATAACCTGTTTCCAGGCGGCGCTTGATCCTGGCCGCATCAACCTCAACGGCAAGCAGGCAGCCGCCGTTCATAGTCAAGGCTAAAGGCTGGGCCCCGCCCATGCCGCCCAAGCCGCCGGTCAGGGCCCAGCGGCCGGCGAATGTGCCGCCAAAATGCTTTTTGGCGCAGGCCGCGAACGTTTCATAAGTGCCTTGTAAAATTCCCTGGGTCCCGATGTAAATCCAGGACCCGGCTGTCATTTGTCCGTACATCATCAGTCCAAGGCGCTCCAGCCGGTCGAATTCATCCCAGTTCGACCAATGCCCGACAAGATTGGAGTTGGCGATCAACACCCGGGGCGCCCAGGCAAATGTCCGGAAAACACCCACCGGTTTTCCGGACTGGATAAGAAGCGTTTCGTCGTTTTCAAGCCCTTTCAACGCCGCGACGATCGCCTGAAAACACGGCCAATTTCTCGCGGCCTTGCCCCGGCCCCCGTAAACCACCAGATCGGCCGGCCGCTCTGCCACCTCAGGATCCAAATTATTCATGAGCATACGCATGGCCGCTTCCTGATGCCAGCCCTTGCAGGAAATTTTTTTGCCCCGCGGCGCCCGGATTGTTTGAGAAGTCTCAACTGTCATAAAAACCTCCAAAACGCGTCTTACGTTTTATTATATTGGTTCCATGCGTATTATTCGAGCGCTTATCGCTGTTGCCGGCGCATGGCTCTTGATGCAAACCGGCTGGGGATGGGATGACCCTGCCGGTTTGTGGGCCGAGCCGAGCCGGTTTGTGGGCGCGGTTCTTTTTTTAGCCTGGGTGGCCGGCTTTCTTTTGTCGCCTCTCGAACTAACCCCCAAAGGAAAAGAAATCCGCCATCAAATGATTCTTGTTTTTGTGAACATCTGTGTGCTCACTTGCCTGTTTTATGCAATGCCCAAGCTGGCTAGAAACTGCGCAGCGATTCCCTGGGCCGCCTGGACCGGCGTAATCCTGCTTGCCGCCGGAGTTGCCGTGTGTCTTTGGTCAATCCATACCCTGGGCCGGTGGTTTACCCCGAAAATCACGGTTCAGCAAGGCCAGACCCTGATTCAGAAGGGGCCTTACCGCTGGCTCAGGCACCCATTTTACTTCGGACTCCTTCTTGTCATAACCGGCTTTCCCCTCTCTTTCGGCAGATGGATCGGCATGGCCATCGCCGTTGTTTATATCCCCGGCATTCTTCTGCGCATCCATGACGAAGAAAAATTGCTGGCCGGAGCTTTCCCCGGGGAATTTCCCGCCTACCGCCGCAAAACGCGCCGCTTGATTCCCTTTGTCTTTTGATCGTCCAATAAGAGGGCGATATTGCGGTCCATGTTCATCATGGCAACAACGCGCTTTGAGATAAACAAGGTATGATAATAATTATACAGCGGTATCCAATGGCGCTCGCCATGGCGCCTGGCTATCTTCTTGAGGTAATCAAGATTGCTTGCCCTGATGGCAAGATAGGCCTGTTTTTTCCCGGCCAGGCTTAAACTGCCGGCGCCATAAGCGCGCTTTTGTCCCATTGCCGATAAATCAATCTCTACGGCAAACGCCAAATGGTCGGAAAGCTCAAAAAAAGGGTGTCGCCTTTTCCAGAAAAAATCATTTTTTCGGGCCAGGACGGCTTTGGCTGGGAAATGGCCGGAGAGAAAAACATAGTCAATTCTTCCGTCCTCGTTGGTCGGCGCGCAGGCGCCCGGCTTATTTTCATCGCAGGCATCATGAACGTCCATGATGCCCTTTAAAATCCTGTAAGCGTCATGCCTGGGCGGAAAATTAAAATCTCCGGTCAGAATATAAGGCCGGCCCGCGGAAAAATCTCTCACTGCTTCCGCGATGTCATAAACCTGAGTATGCCTGATGGCGATATGTTCCGTATTTGGGGTCGAGGCGACCAGATGCGTGTTGTAAAGGTCTATTTCCCGGCCCCCCATATCCAAGCGCACGGCCATTACAGCCTTGGCGCTCCAAAATTCCGGGTCAAGAAAATCATTGAACGGCTCGCTGAAGGTAAAGTTATACAAATGAACTTCCTTGATAGGATGACGGCTTAGAATCATCAAGCCGTTGCCGAAGGGACCGTTATTGTTGACCACGGCGCAATAAGGATAGCCGGACAGCTTTTTAATAAGGTTCGCGTCCTTCTTTGTCCAAACTTCCTGAAGAGCAACGATTTCATATTCCGACGTCTTAAGACGCTTGGCGATCTTTGCCAGGCGGTTGATTTTTTCAGGCAGGGGATTGAAAAAAGGCACCCCGGCCACATTGTAAGTTATAAGCTTTAATGTCCGAGCCTCGGCGGGGCAGGCGAATAAGGCAAATAAGCCGCCCATGAGGGCGAGCCTCGCTAAAAGCGGGGCGAATGAGGCGAATGACGTTAGAGGCATGAAAACTAAACACCCCCCGCTTGCGGCGGGGGGTGCCTGCGTATGCAAACTGCTTTTTACCAGCGAGGACCCCGGCTGGGCCGTTCGCCTCCTCCTCTGTGGTCGCCGCCCCAAGAACCGCCTCTGCCCCCTGCGGGCCGGCTGTCGCGGCTCATCGGCTTTGCCTCTTCAACGACGATTTTCCTGCCGTTGACTTCAGCGCCGTTGACTTTCTGAACAGCATTTTTTGCGTCCGTTTCGCTTTCCATTTCAACGAACCCGAACCCGCGCGATTGGGCCGGATCGAATTTGCTTTTGATGACCTGAGTGGTCAGCACCTTGCCGCAATCGGCGAAAACTTTTTGCAAGTCTTCGTCCTTTGTTTCAGGCGCCAGGTTGCCTACGAATAAGCGTTTACCCATGTTTTTTTCTTTCTCCTTCTTTTTTCGGGCAGGCTCTCCGAAGAGCCGAAGCGTGAGTTCGGATAACTCCACTGAAATGGACTCTCTGCGACTCAAACGCCGGGCGATTCGCGTTAACCCACCGTATTTTCCTTGGCTCGCAACACGGCTTTAAATCTTTTTTCAAAGATATCGCGGCCCTGTTTAGCCAATAACAATATTTTAACACACAAACGCAGAAATTCCCAAGGAATTTCTGAGTATCTCTTTAGCCAATCGAAGTTCGGCCCAGCTTCCGTCATTCCTGCGAAAGCAGGAATCCAGACGGAAAAATGCTTACTACGAGCTCAAGTAGATGGCCTGGATTCCCGCTTACGCGGGAATGACAAACCGACGGGGGCTTCGATTGGCTAAAGAGATACAAAAAAACAGATTTTTTTCTTTTTCAGACTTCAGGCTTCGCGCTTCAGACTTTAGATATTCCTTCTGGGAATTTCTCGAATAGCGTGTTACGAATATAAGGAGATCTATTGCTATGCAGGCAGACAAAAGTCATCAAGAAATAATCGAGCTGTTGGCCGGAACCGGTCTTTTCCGCGATATCTCCAACCAGGCTCTGGCAAAAATCGCCTCCAGGTTCAAAAAGGAAACCCATCACAAGGGCGCTATTCTGTATAAAAAAGGCGATTCCGGAGACAAGCTCTATCTTATTTCCAGCGGCCAGATAGCCCTTATGGCGCCCGATGCCGGGGGCCAGGACGTCGTTTTATCGGTCCTGGGGCAAGGGGAAATTTTCGGAGAAATGGCGCTTTTAACCGGGGAGCCGCGCATCGTCACGGTGCGGATGGAATCATCCTGCGAGCTCTATGCCCTCTCAAAAGACGATTTCGGTCAAATCCTGGCCCAAAACCCGAGCCTCGGCATCCGTTTGTCGCACATTCTTTCGCGCCGTCTGGCCCGCACAACGGAAATGAGCCTTAAGGAAATTCAAAAACGCCGCATTGCCGAGCCGCGATTGGTCGTGCTGCTGCGCCTTATTGATGAGATCAAAGGAACCCTTTTGGCCGTCAATTTAAGCGTCAGCCTTATAGAGCAAAGCCGGCGGCGCGTTGCCTTGATCGAGCTTGGCAGCGGTCCGAACTTTACTGCCGCCGGATTTCTCAAACTACCGGTAAAAATTTCAAACGCCAGGGACGCCGCCTCAATGACGCTTCTTGATCTGTTAAAAAATGCAAAAACCGGCCACCTGTCGGGACTGGACGTTTTTTTTGTGCCAAGCGCCTTTTTTTCCTCGCCCAAGGACAAGGAAAAAGTCATCTCCGCCTTGAATTATTTAAGGTCATCCTACGACTTTACGGTCATTCTGGCCTCGCCTTTGGAATGGCAGAGCCTTGGCCTTGTTTTTGAAGAGGCGGACCGGGTCTGGCTGTTGAGCGAACCCGATGATCCCAGGGGAGCCGAGCTTCGCGCTAAAATCGAGGAGCTGGTCAAGGAAAGTCCTGTTCAGACCGCCATCAGCGAAGTTCAAATCATCATGGACGGCCGCAACTCGTTCGCCGACCAAAAAAAAATCAAAATCGGCTGGCCCCGGGCCATTGACAAGGATTTTGAACAAAATAAAAAACCCTTCCAGGCGCTCTCAGGCACCAAAACCCTCAAAGCCATCGAGCGCCTTGCCCGCATTATCGCTGATTTAAAAATCGGTGTGCGCCAAGGGCTTGAGCGTTGAGGAAATCACAAACGTGGCCCTTTCTATAGATAAAAACTGGATCAGGGAAACGGCTTTTTGGGACCTGGATATTCCCCCCCACGGCGGTTTTTTAGGAGGCTTGAAACTCCAGCGGTTTTTTAAGACGCTTTTTGATGATCTTGAATTTAAAGACCTGGAATTGCCGTTCGTTTCCATCGCCACGGATATTCATACCGGCGAAGAAATCGTCATTAAAGAAGGCCGGGTCATTGACGCGGTGCGCGCCAGCATCGCCATTCCGGTCATTTTCAAGCCGCATAAGCTCATGGGGCGGCTTCTGGTGGACGGCGGGCTCGTCAATCCGGTGCCGACCTCAGCCTTGATCGGTCAGGGCGCCGACATCCTGATTGCCACCCGGCTGACCGACTCCCCGTCCGAACGCCGCTTCTCCATCGGTCTCGTGGGCAAAACAACCGAAGAAATTAAAGAGATGGGGGTTCTGGACATCTTTTTCAGGACGATCTCAACCATGAGCCATCAAATCGCCATAAGCCAGACCGAAATCGCCCACGTCGTCATCCATCCCAAGGCCCCGAATTACAACTGGGTTGATTTTGAAAAGGCCGGCGAACTCATCCGCCTGGGCGAGGAAGCCGCCTGGCAAGTCATGCCGAAAATCAAGGCGCTTTTGCCCTTTTTCGCGGACAACTGCGCCACCCGGGTCAAACTTTAACCCGGATTAATAATCAAAACGGCTTTTTAGCCTCCCTTGATATTGGATAAATTTCTGACCAAAGGGATAAAATATCAACGATCTACGGCTAAATGTCTGAAATGATTAACGCTCCGCCAATTCGAGAAGGCCAAGTTATTACCGGCCCGCTATTTAATGAGCCCATGCGGGTGGAAACTGTTCGCGCCGGTGGCACAGACACCTGGGTCTTGGGTTTGGTCGGTCTTCAGTCGGAGAAGTTCCGCAAAGTTACACTCACTTGCCATGAGGTGGGAAGTCTCAGGATTTTTGATAAGAAGCACTGCTTCGGGGCCGACGGACGACTTCTGCGTCTTGGCATCCAGGCCTATTCCCTGGGCATTGCTTACGAATTCGATCCCTACTTTGGATTATCCGTTTCTCGCGTTGATCCGTTGCCGCACCAGCTGGAGGCGGTTTACGATTATTTGCTTAAACTCGCCAGAGCCCGGTTCCTGCTGGCCGACGATGCCGGGGCCGGCAAAACCATCATGTCGGGCCTTTTTATCCGCGAACTGGAGCTTCGGGGTCTCGCGGAACGCGTGCTGATTATCTGTCCGGCCAATCTGGCCTTCCAATGGCAACGGGAACTGCGGGAAAAATTCAATGAGCAGTTTCTCGTTCTTAGAGGACAGGACATCAGGGAGCAGTTCGGGTTGAATCAATGGCTCAAACAGAAGCGTGTCATAACGTCCCTGGATTTGGCAAAGAGAGCGGACATTTTGCCGAGCTTGCGCCAAGCCGGCGAGCAGTCTCCTTGGAATCTTGTGGTGGTGGATGAGGCGCACAGGATGTCGGCGTCCGACGCCACGCACAAGAGCCTGCGTTACAAACTGGGCGAGCTTTTGCGTGATACGTCGGAGCATATCCTGATGCTTACCGCGACTCCTCACAAGGGTGACCCGGAAAATTTCAGCCTTTTTCTTCAACTTCTTGACCCCGACGTCTATGCAGACGTGAAATCAATCAGGCAAGCCATGGACCGGCGTAAAGCGCCTTTTTATTTGCGCCGCACCAAGGAGGCCATGGTCTACTTTCCCAAACGCAGGCTTGACGGCACATGGGCGGCGGAAAAGATATTCACAAAACGCATCACCCACACCGTCAATTTCCAAATTGACGGTCCGGAGTTCAGGCTCTACCAGGAAGTCACCAGATTTGTGAAAAGCCAAAGCGCTCGGGCCGCCGTCGAAGGGGACGACCCTCGGGCGCGGGCGGTCGGGTTTCTGATGTCCCTTTATCAGCGCAGGCTCGCTTCCAGCACATACGCCATGCGCCAAAGCCTGCACAATCGCGCCCGGCGGCTTGAAGAAGGGCTCGATTTGGCTCAGGAGATCGCCCATTGCGCCCCGCCCGACATCCCTGATTCGGAGGAATTGGAGGAAATGGAGGAAGCCGAGCGCGAGCGTCTCGAGATAATTCTGGAGGCGATCACTCTGGCCGGCAATGCCCAACAAGTGCGCCAAGAGATTGAGGAAATTCGCGGCCTCGCCATCCAGGCTCAGGCCGTGGAGGATTCCGGGGCCGAGGCCAAACTGTCCCGGCTTAAGGAACTCATGCAACGCGAGGGATTCTTCGATAATCCGGACAAGCGGCTGTTAATCTTCACCGAATTCAAAGACACTTTGGAGTATCTTGTTGACTGTTTAAAGGATTGGGGTTTCAAAGTGGGCTATATCCACGGCAACATGAAATCAGGTTCCCGCGACGAACCCGGCTCGCGTCTTCACGCGGAACAACAGTTTAAGGATGGCGCGATTCAAGTCCTTGTGGCTACCGAGGCGGCGGGCGAGGGAATCAATCTTCATTGGGGTTGCAACATGCTTTTCAATTACGATATTCCCTGGAACCCCAACCGCCTTGAACAGCGCATGGGCCGCATCCACCGCTACGGCCAGAAAAAGGACTGTCTCATATTTAATTTTGTGGCGGCCAATACCATCGAGGGAAAAGTTCTCCAACGGCTGTTGGAGAAACTTCAGGAGATCAGGGATGCCCTTAATGACGACGCGGTGTTTAATGTTGTAGGCGAAGTTCTGCCCGCAGCCCACGTGGAGCGGGTGTTGCGCGATTATTATGCCGGCAAACTCGGGGATGGTGATTTGGAGGAGCGGCTGCTTAAAAATGTGGACGACGGCGATTCTTCGGCAGTATGAACGCGAGCCCGATTGGAAACTTGCCGCTCTTTCGGCCAAATACCCCCGCTGTTCCACTGACCGCGATACCGCTGAAAAAGGGAATTTGGAATGGGTTACCCCAGGACACCCGTTGTTTGAGGCTGTTCGCAGGCACACTTCAGTTTTGGCCGTAGAGACTTTCAGCAAGGGAGCCTGCTTCTATTCCCTGCAACACGACAAACCTGCCCGCATTGATTTTTATCGGGCTCGCGTGGTGGACGGTTTGGGCCAAATCATCCATGAACGGCTTTTTGCGGTGGAAATAATCGTCGGCGAGAGTCCCATATTAAGAGAACCGGGTTTATTGGGCAACCTCATCCCCACGCAAGCTCCTGACGATCTATCTGCCATTGCGCTGGCACAAGAGCAGACACAGTGGCTGCAGGAGAATGCTTTTAGCCCATTTATCGAGGAAACGCGCAAGGAGCGCCTGGCCGAAGTCGAGCGCATAACAGCGCATGTGGAGTTATCATTAACGGAGCTAATCCAGAAGGCGGATGAGGAAATCGGCAGGGCTGGTTCCGATGTCGAGCGCAAGCTTCCGGGCGCGGAGGGAAGGCTTGCCCAGGCCGACTCCCGCCACGCCGAACTGCTGGCGCGCCGCGACAGGCGAAGGTTGGAGTTGGAGCGTCAGCGTTCCCTCTCCCTTCAGGCAGTTGAACGCATTACAAGCGTGCTGGTCTTGCCGCATCCCGAGCGCAATGCCCCTGAGGTGCGGCGCTTGCGGCCCAACTTGGAAACCGAGGCCGCCGCCATGAAGGTCGTCATGGGGCACGAGCAGGCTCAGGGCCGGCAGGTGTATGATGTGCACGAGAAGAACTTAGGCTACGACATCACCAGTCTTGATCCGACCTCCGGAGAACTGCGGCTCATCGAGGTAAAGGGCCTGGCTGAAGCCGCGGGCACGATTCTACTGACCCCTAATGAGCGCCGCGTTGCGGAAGACCGCCGCGATTGCTATTGGCTCTACGTGGTCACAAATTGCGCCATAAAACCCACGCTTCAGGAGCCTATCAAGGACCCGGCCCGGTTTGAGTGGCGCGAGGTCAAGAAGGTTCAGCACTACTGGCTGGAAGTAAGCACAATGACGAAACCAATGGTGATCCGCGAGGACTCTCCACCGTACGGAGGGACGCGCCAGTGACCCCACGAGTCACCCCAGTGGAACTAAAAAAGCTGCTCAAGGCAGGCGAATGGAACGACGTCGAGTTTAAAGAAGCTCGTGCGGATATTCCGAAGTCCGCCTTTGAGACCGTTTCCGCTTTTGCCAACACCCACGGCGGACGCCTGGTATTCGGCGCCGCCCAGCGCGGCGAAGCCTACAAGGTCACGGGTGTCGAACAGCCGGACAAGATTCAAAACGACTTCCTCTCGGTTCTGCATGCCGACGTCAAGATCAATCATGATGTGCAAGTGACCGAACAGAGGCTGGACATCGGCGGCAAGACGGTTCTGGTTTTTTATGTCGCCGAGAACCAGCGCACGCGCAAGCCGGTCTACCTCGACGGCGACATCCGGCGAACATTCCTGCGGAAAGGCGGCGGCGACTACAAGGCCCAGATGCAGGACATCGAGCGGTTGTTGCGCGACGCCACCGCCGACCGGTGGGACAGTCAGCCGTTCGAGAGGGTTCCACTCAAAGACGTCTTCCACTCCGGCAGCCTGAAGTGGTATCGGGATCGCTTTCATCAGGCCAACACCGGCTTTGATCCCAAACAGTCTGACAGGGACTTCCTCTATTACTGGGGCTTCCCGCTGAAGGATGGCAAGCGGTTCCTCCCCACGCGGGCGGCCGTCATACTTTTCGGTTCACCTCTGGCCGTTCACCAGATCATTCCACGGCCGACGCTGGATGTCCAGTTTCTCGGTTATTCCACGGACGATCCTCTGCCGGAGACCCGCTGGATTGACCGGGTCGTCTGCGAGGACAACATCATCCAGGCGTGGGAGCAACTGGTCACCAAATACCGATTCTTCATGCCTAAGCCGTTCCGGGACATCGATCCGGTGACGCTTGGCCGGCGCGACGACCCGCCGGGCTTTAGGGTCTTCCGTGAGGCGGCGGTCAACCTGCTGATTCATCAGGACTACGGCGACCATTCCCGCAAAGCGGTTATCAAGTTCTTCCGGAACGGCATTCAGCTTTGGAATCCAGGTGATGTGTTTGGCGACGACTCCCGCCTATGGGAACCTGGCGAGAAGGAGGTCCGCAATCCGTCCATTGCGATGGCCATGCGGCGCATCGCCATGTGCGAGCAGGCGGGTACGGGCCTGCGCATGATGCGCGAGGCGTGGCGGAAGCTCGGCCATCCGTCACCTACCTACAAGAACGACCGGGCGGGAAAGGCCTTTGAGTTCTTCATCCCCGAGCTGGAC
>JACQWW010000165.1 GCA_016209025.1 Elusimicrobiota bacterium
CCCCGCTCCGCAGCCCCTGCTCGGAGACCAGGGACGTTTGAAGCCCCTGAGGGGCGTGACGTGCTTCGGGGGCGGAGTCTGGGCCAGAGTCCCTGGCCGTCCCGTCAAAACCCGTGACCCCGGCGCTTGAGGCGCTCAAAATCCAGGGAAAATTACCCACCGAGGACGTCCAGGCGGCTGCCTCGGGCCAATCACCCATGGGCGCTGCCAGACCAGGTAAAGATTCTTCCGGAAATTTTTGCGTCCAAATCTCCTCGCTCAAAACCATAATTTTGGCCGCCTCGACATCTTTAAGGAAAAATCTCGGGCTTGCCGCGAGATCCTGGCCGGAAAAATGCAGGCGCTCGTAAAGATATCTGCGGAAATTCGTCAGCAGGGGCAGGGGCAGAGAACCGGCCGGCTCAAGCGCCCAAACGACATGGCCGGAAGCGGCCAATTGCTTAAGACGCGCCAACTGCGGCTCGGCGGCGTCTTTGATGTGTCCGGTGGCCAGGGCTGCGGTTATTCTAAAATCCGGAGCTGTTTCCAGCGAGCGTTCGAGAATGTCAAGGCATTCATCGAGCGGCCGCTCCGGCGAAACGATCCAAGCCAAGGTAAACGGCAATTTTCCTTCCTCGAGCCGAGGCAGTTCCGGAGCAGGGGCCGCCGGTTCGACGGCTTGCAGAAGCCTGGGACCGGCTGGAGGAGAAACCCTGGGGGCGCACCCGCAGAATAAGGCGGACAAGACAATAAAGGCAATCGAAAGGGGAATATTGAATATTGAATGTTGAATGTAGGAAAAAAAATCTTTAATCCTATATTCTATATTCCACATTCTATATTCTTTCTGTTTTTACGGGAACGGCCGGCCCATGGCAGTGCTGATGACGGCCATCAACTGCTCGATGCTGTAAGGCTTGGGAAGGAAAGCGCAATGCTCGATCTTGTCGTCTTCGGCAAAGCCCTGGACCTGCATGTTGCCGGTCATCATGACAAAAGGGATTTTTTGCAAAGCCGGGTCCTTGCGGATTTCTTTCATGGCGTCATAGCCTTTCATCTCCGGCATGGTGTGATCCATCAAAATAAGATCGGGGATTTCTTCTTTGGCAAGCTCGATGGCCCGCGTGCCTGTTTCCGCTTGAATAATTTGGCAATCGGCCTTGGCCAGTGCCTCACAAAGCAAAGTCCGTATCAGAGTATCGTCGTCGGCAATCAAAATTTTCAATTTGATTACTTATTCGGCGAAGTCCCAGGTCAGGCCGGCGAAATAGTATGAAGAATCATAATTGTACCGGTAAGCGACCTCGTAGAGCATGTTGGATTTTGAGCGCCGCATCGTGCCCTGAGCCGTCAAGGAAAGACTGCCCCATGGCCTTTCCAAAAATTTCCAGCTGTACCCGAGGCTTAAATTGTGGGCAATGGTTCTGATGGTCTCCTTGGGGCGGCTGCTCGTGCCGTCATGATAATTGCCGTCCTTGTCTTGAACAAGGCGGTTGCGGTAGTCGCGCCACTGGCCCGTGTAGCCCAAACCCAGGCGCTGGGTTTTGCCGATCAATAAGGCCAAAGAAGGTGAAACGCCTGTCTCCACGTAATCATAGTAGCCGCCGCTAAAAAAAGTCTTTGCCGCGTCATAAGAATTTTGGTCCGAATCCAGCGAGGCATAAGAGCCGGCGACACTCAAAACCGGTTCGATGCCCAAGCCGAACAAAGAAAATTCGCCGAAGCCGTGATAAATGCCGAGGGATCCTAAAAGATAAACGTCCCGGCGCAAGCGGGTGTCATAAGTTCCCGCTTCCTTGACGATATACTGATCCGGATAATTACGCCATGACCCTAAAAAAGCGGCCATGGTCAAGGTTTTTTTATCCATGGCCCAGTCAAATGAATAGGTTGCATCCGCGGTGTTGAAATCAAGCACCTTGGAGCCGGACTTTATCTCTGTGCCGTATTGCTGGGAAGCCAGGGCCTTGTAATTGGGAAAGCGCACATCGCAGTAGGTCAAATCCAGACGCTGGGAAATGAACTGACTGCCTTTTCTCTCAAATTCGATTCCCCCGGAAAATTTTTGGTAATCAAAAAGCCCGGTCCCGATTGATTCGCCCTTGGTTTCGTTGTAATAAGCCAGTTTGCCGGAAACCTTGGGCTTGATGAAATAAGGGCTCTCCTCCCCCATCTGGTAGACCCATTTGACGATGCCGAGATTTTCCCAGATTTTCTGGACCAGAAACCCGCCGCCGGCCAATTCTTCCACGGAAAAAACCGCGCGGTAATTGGAGGTCAAAGACGGCACGAGTTTTGATTTGTCGGAAAAGCCGACGGCCGGCACGAACTGCAGGGCGAAGTTGCCGTCGAATGAGGTGTGTTTTTTTTCAAAAAAACTCTGGCCGCCCAAAAGGCTGACATTGGCTATAGGAACAAACTTGGTCTCAGCGGCCGCCGGCCCGCCGATGAATAAAAAAATCGCCCATATTTTCAACATCATACTTGGTTTCAAGAATCCTCCTAAAAAATTAAAAGATTGCTCTGGGTTAGTCTAGATTAAATTAAAAGGCTGGAAAAGAGGCTGAGGCAGAACTTCCCTAAACGGGTAAGTTCTGAAGTCTGAAGCTTGAAGTCTGAAGTCTGAAA
>JACQWW010000169.1 GCA_016209025.1 Elusimicrobiota bacterium
CCATCCCTTTTTGTGATCTGGACCAGTATGACAAAGAAAGAATCATGACTCAAAAACCTTTGGCGAATTTATCGCCGCGTATACTAGGTATTATAATTGGAGAGGAAGCGCGGACATTTAACGCTTTTTATCTTTTCGCGTTTTGCGTATAAGTCTTTAAATCTATGGCTATGTTTATTGTTGATAAGCTGAAAACTATTTGGAAAAAAGGGTCTGCCGAAGTCAGTCTGGATCATTGTGCCGACAAGGATTCCATTGGTTACTTATATAAGTCTTCGGGCTATAGCGGCAAAAGCCTGAATGATTTAAAAACTAAAGCCGAAAAAGAGAGGGAGAGGGCCCAATTTTTCTTAGATCATTTCAAGGAGATTTGCCGACTTTTTAAAAAAAGGGGTTTAAATGTTACGGATGATGCCGGCGCTGTGCGCAGAAAAATTTTTCAAACCATAGGTCGAGGCGAGAGTCCATAATTTTTTTCTACGCCTGAGATAAAATTGCTCGTTTAAAAGGTGCCTCATGGAAACCACTGAAATCTTGCGTCGCTTCAAGGAATTCCTCGTCAACTATCCAGAAGATGAGTGCGATGCTATTTGGCAAAAACAATCAAACTTTTTCCGGGAATTTTGGGCGAAAAGGATCATGGATACAAAATCGCCTGACCCCAACGAGGCCGAGATTGACCAAATCGTCAAAATTCTGGATAGAAATGCAAAGGGGAATACTCGCCGTGACGAAGCCGTCGCTCGTGTCATGGTTCCACAAGGCGTCTGGCGGAGGATGTTTAGGGAGCTGCGACATGAACGCACTTTGAGCGGTCTCCTGAATGACACTCTCTTGTCTACGGACGAGCAAGAAAAAGTTCGCCTCATCGACGACTTGCACAAGAAGAACGAGGGCAAAAAGAACAGCCTGACGGGGAAAAGCGGCAACGTGGTCTGCGCTTTTGCCGCCGTCTACGATCCGTTCAAAAACCTCAGCGTGGTGTCCTTGAATGATAGGCGGAAACTGATGGAATATTTCAAGATTCCGGGCGGCCCGGACTTTGATAAGGATTCTCCCGGCAAGAAAATTATTCTGTCCAACCAAGTCATTATTGATTGGTTTAAATCATTGGGGATAAATTCCTCCCCAAGAACAATTTCTCGATTTCTTTATGCCCCTTTGGTTCAAGCAACCTGGAAGAGCGGCCAAGACCCAGATGGGACGGAGGAACCTTCGCCTGATGGGCCGGCGCCTGCAAGCGAAGGAGTCGCCGAAGGCAAGCAGCGGCATGCGGAACATTTAAAAATGCAATGGATGTTGATCAAAATTGGGCATGCTAGAGAAAAATTGGTTTGGGTTCCCTCGGGCGATCGGGATGAAAAAGTTAAGCGAGAGATTAACCGACCCACGTTCAAGCATCTTGCCGATAAGAGAGAGTGTAGGCATTGGTCATTTGGCGACGTTGTTGAGACTTTTGAGGCAGAGAACAGAAAAAGAAGTTTTAATACTAAAGCCATGGGGTCTTTGTTGAGCGGAAGGGGGGTCATAAGGGGCAGGCGCTGTTTACTTTTTGGTTATTGCTGAATTTTAATCGCGGCCGCCGACGAACGGTTCATCGCCGACCGCTGGTTTCAGGTTTCGCTGATCGCCTTATGTTTTTAGTGTCTGGGCAAAATTGAAATAAAAAAACAGGTGATTCGCCAGGGGGCGGGATGCCTGGTCCGGATTTTTCAGGACGTGAAAAACAGGGCCGTGGTCCGGGCCGTCTGGATTGACGCCGTTATGGAGTGCGCCAATCAAAAAACCGCCTGCGTAATGTCCTCCAAAGATGAGCTGAGGCAGATCAGATGAAAATACTCAACTCCGCTTATTTTCTGATCTTCGTCTTTTCCAGTTCAACCTCGATCTCTTTGATGGTCGGCAGGGTGCCTTTGAGTTCTTGCGGCAACGCCTTTGTCAGTTTGTAGGCCGCCACGCCGATGGGCTTGTGGGCGTCTCGCAAAGCATGCTCCACAATTAGTTTTTTACGGGCCTTGCAGAGGATGATCCCGATAGACGGTTGGTCGTCCTTATGTCGCAGGCGGTCGTCCACGGCTGAAAGATAGAAATTCATCTTGCCGGCATACTCCGGCTTGAAGGGCCGGCTCTTGAGCTCGATCACCACAAAAGACCGCAGTCGAAGATGATAAAAAAGCAGGTCGATGTAGAAGTCTTCCTCTTCTACCTCCAAATGGACTTGGCGGCCTACGAAGGCGAATCCGACACCAAGTTCTAAAAGGAACTGTTGAATGTGATCAAGGAGCCCTTGTTCGAGTTGTCGTTCGTGGGCGCCTTCGGCCAAGGTGAGAAAGTCAAATGTGTAAGGGTCTTTGATAGCTTCCTGGGCCAAATCGGACTGCGGCGGCGGAAGGGTGCGCTTGAAATTAGTGACGGCCTTGCCCTGGCGCTCGTAGAGACCGGACTCGATATGATGGACCAGCATGGGGCGGCTCCAGCCATGCTCGATAGCCATTTTGGCGTACCAAAGGCGCTGAGACGGGTCTTTTAGCTTGAAGAGAAGCTCCAGATTATGGCCCCAGGGAATTTCTGTCACGACCCGTGGCAGATTTATCCCATCCAATTCTGTCACGGGCTGTGACAGATTTGAAGCCTCCTCGGTGTAGGCCAGGTAAAAAGCCCTCATCCTCCAGACGTTCACGGGCGAGAACCCGC
>JACQWW010000120.1 GCA_016209025.1 Elusimicrobiota bacterium
AAGGAAGAAGCGATACAGCAAACATTGGCCTATTTGCAGGGAGCAGAATTCAAAAATGCCCTGGAGCTGGTCGTCCGAAAAACGCAGGAAATGTACGACGACCTAAAAAAAGAGTGCCATGACCATGTGAAAACCTGGAGTAAGCGCTACGAAGCCCTGAAAAGCGTTTATATCCATACGTCCCAGGTCCAGACAAAAACCGCGGCTCTTATCAGCGGCAAGCCGGAACCAGACCAAAAATCGCTTGAGGTTCAACCATTCCCGGCCCTGCCGGATTTGACGGGTATCAAATGAGCGCGGAATCTAACCTCCCTCAGCTTATCATTGATTGCAACTTTTTTATTTTTTAAGGAGAAATATATATGAGGGAAACGAGGGTGAGCGTTGTTAAAGGGGGGAGGCAGAATATGTCTGAAAAGTTTAAGGATAAGGATAGTAAGCTCAGATACCGTTATTACTGCCTGGCGCACAAAGCTCTCGGTTTAAAGCCTGTTGGCTTCGAGCAATACTTTTCTTTAACCCGCTGTGCCAGGACATGGGATGTTTTTGCCCGTGAACCAATGGCTGATCCGATAACAAAACTCCTGGCGGCACGGTTTAAAATGCAATTGTGCCTTGGATATGACGGCGAGGGAGAGTCAAAAACGCTCAAGGAACTAAAGACATGGACGAATTAGCCGGCCTTGCAACTTTTTAGCCGTCCCCAGCGAAATAATTATAAGGGGTTTTGAAAAATCAGAAAAGGAGGACGAAATGAGAGTATGGAAGCGGCTGGATGGAGCGTTCGATTTCATTGGAGAGTTTGGGCACAGAGAAGTTCGAGCGATCCCAAACCAGGCGATGTCGGACCCGCGCACAGGCGCGCCGGGGTATGACTTTTTTGTAGGCAGCGGCCAACGCGTTGGCCGAGCCTGGAAAGACATGACCGGCGCGTGGCACTTAGACAACGACACAACCGGACATCTTAGAGATTATTTCGGAACGATTATGCGCGACATTGATAAATGAACCACACGGACTTCATAATACAAGGTGGAAATCTTATGGAAAATTTGACGGGTGTTCTGGGGTTGGCCGGGGGATTGCTGCTCAACCTAAGCAGCCTGCCTCAAATCGCAAAAATTTGGAAAACAGAATCAGCCGGGGATTTGAGCATCGCAACTTATGCCATGGCTCTTGCCGGCATGAGCCTGGTTACGGCTTACGGCTTTGTTCTCGGCGATTGGGTCATAACCACGATCAATTTGTCCGGCCTTTTTTCGCTGACTTTGGCCATCTGCGCCATTTTGCGCGCCAGGCTCTTGGCGGGCGCGCCAAAGCAAGGGGGGAATAATGAGTATAAATTCCAAAGAGATTAACCGCCGGTATAAAAACAACCCGGCTATTTCTTGACGATCTTGGCAAGGGCGGTTTCGAGCTTTAGCTTTTTTGCCCAATACCGCAGGTAAGTCAGGTCAAGCTGTCCGGATTGTTCCCGGCAGGTTTCTTTGGCGTCGAAGATATCAAGAGGGCGGCCCGCGGACAGCTTATGCAAAATTAAATCTTCGGGACTAATGACTTTGACTTTCTGTTTAAGCCATGTCAACAAAGGCGCCCGCTTAAGCGCTGTCGTTTGATATTCCGAGTCGGCCAGGGTTACGTCAAATTCAAGGACCAATTCCGTGCCTTTGGGTTGGTAGTCGAAAAGGATGAGTTGAGGGGGATGAAAAAGCGTCGACGGCATGCGCCGTTTAAATCCGGCGCCTTGCATTAAATTCTCGAATTCTTTCGGGTCCATTAACCCGAGAAGAACGGTGACGTCCATGTCCCGTGTGGTTCTTCCACGGGTCCAAAATTGAACCGCAAAGCCGCCCATGAGCATATAGTCAAGGCTTTTGTCGCGGCAGACGCCGATGAAACGACTTAAAGGCTCAAGAAGTTTTTTGCTGACCACTCGATGCTCGCTTAAAAACTCGAATCATGCGGGTTAAGGCCCGGCATCGCTCTTCGTCTTCCCGCCGCCAACGCAGGGCAAGAAGGGCCCACGGGTCGAACCTGGGGTGCTGATGGCGCAGACCGGTGATTGCGGCCTGTGTCGCCAGGTCTATGGAGGTCAGATACCATTCGATAGCGCGTTCGTAATTGTTCGGCGGTCTCATGCCAAAATTATACCCCCAGCGGGAAATGAATGCCAGTAACCGTTTGACTCGGTCCTAAACTGCAACCTTTGGGCCGTTCGCGGCGAATATATGTTTTGGACGAATTACTTTATAGGGTGAGATGATATGGACACAAAAGACGAGCGAAGGGAAAGGATCGAAAAGCTGAGACAAGCGGTCAACCATCTGGGGGGATATAGGGACGTTCCAAACTAAACAACTAACTTCGACTGCGCTGCACAACGTAAAAAGCGGCGCAAAACGCGGATTTTTATTTGAATTCCTCTCTTACTTTCTGCTCAAGATAAACTTTCATTAAGGACTGATAGGGAACCCCTTTTTTATTTGCCAGGTTCTTAAGTTCGTTAAGCAAGTAAAGAGGAACCTTGATAAAAACAGGCCTTGAGGTCGGCTTAAGATTGGGGAAAACCACCTGTTTTGCTTTTGCGAGGTCGGCGTAGTCGCTAAGATCATGGGTGGACCAAAACCTAAATTCCTCATCGCTGTTTTTAAATTCAGGAACCTTCTTTAAACCTTTTTTCACAACCCCTCCTTTCCCGCCGGCTCATGTTTCTGGCGGAGATGACCCTGACGGCCAGTCTTCTAATAGTAAAAATAACAGTCAGTTTCCTTCCCTCGTTGGTTTCACCTAAAACATAATAGCGCTGTTCGCCGAAACGCTCTTCGGATTGAGGAATTTCTCCAAAGAGAGGGTGATTAAAAAATACTTCCTCGCATTCTTGCGGTTGGACATGGTGCTTGATTCTGTTTTTTTCCTCATTCCATTCGTCCCACTCGAATTCCGCAAGCGTTAAGACGAAGCCCTCGGCGAAATCCATATATGAATAGTATATACCAAAAAGTAACACGGTCAACTTGCGCCATCGGGCTCGTCGGGGTGATTTTGGGAAAGGGGTTCTGGAGGAGGGGCGGGTGCAACTTCGGCAAGCTGGGCGGCGAATATATAGTGAGGTGAATAAATTATGGGCATTTTAAGGAATCTGGGCGTTTATGGGTGGGAGGAATTGGAGGATTTTATCCTGGCTTCGCTGGTCACGGGAGACGGTCTTCTTATGGTGGGAAGCCACGGGGCGGCCAAGACGTTTTGCGCCTACAGGATAGCGGAGGCCCTGGGAATCAAATTCCAGAAGATTGACGCCTCGAAGGCCGAATTCGAGGACTACCTGGGTTTTCCCAACCCCAAGGCGCTTTCCAAGGGAAAATTCGAATGTGTGCCGACACCCATCTCGGTTTTCGACAAGGAATTCGTGTTCGTTGACGAAATCAACCGGGCCAAGCCGCACACGCAAAACAAGCTCCTTGAGGTCATTTACTCAAGGCAGATCATGGGCCTGCCGATCGAAGCCAAATGGGTTTGGGGCGCGATGAATATGGGCGAAGAATATTCGGGGCTGGAACCTCTGGACGCGGCTTTTGCCGGGCGCTTCGCCTGGATTTTGCCGGTGCCTAAGGCCTCGGCGATGAATAGCGGGGATTTAAGAACTGTCATCTTAAGCGAGGGGCCGGAAGACGCCCTGGCTTTAAGCACGGTCTGGCGCAATGAACCGCGCAAAAACGGCATCAACAAGGTCAACGGGGACCTTAAAAAATTGCTCAAAGCCGCCTCAAAAGAATACACGAAAATCGAAAAGCCCTTTGGGCAGGCCATCGCTTCCTGGCTGGAACAAATCGTGAAAGCCTGCTCCTCGGCCGCCAAGCTCGAATTGGACGGCAGAAGGCTTTCCATGATCAGAAGGAACATCCTTTCTGTCGTCGCCGTAAGGCGGGCACAGGGTATTTCGGACGAGATACCCGGCGATCTTCACAAGCTTTTCAAGCGCCTCCTGCCTTTTTCCGTGCCCAACATTGTCCTCGGAGCAAAATTCGACGGCGAAAAAATCACCAAGCTGGTGGACGCGGTCAACGAAGACATCGGGGCGCGGGGGGAATACTTTCAAATCATCACCCAAGCGGACATCGTTCAAAAAATCGCGGCGATCATCAAAAGCAAAATGGACATGCCTTTGAAAACCAAGATGTTTTTGGAAGCCATTGAATCCTGCACGCCTTTTGAGCGCTTTCTCATGGCGTCGGCCCTTGTTCCTGTTGCCCTCCTTCGCGATTCGCCGATGCCGTTGACCATCAGAACCGCGGTCATTGAAAGAATCAAACTGCCCGAGAGAAAGCCGCTCAGGGTTTCGTTTGACGGCACAAAAGAACTGGATCAGATCAATCTCTGGCTGGAACGCCAGCAGAGGCCTAAAAACGCCATGGAGGAAATCGCCTGGTGCGCGGCAACCGCCTTTGCCGGCAAAAAGGACGATCTGGAGGACCGCTGCAACGAGGCCATGAGGTTTTTGAAAATCTGCAAAAGGGAATTCGGGGGATTCTTAAAAAATGAAGCCGCCAATTGAGCCCCGAACTCTCGAAAGTGTTCGAGGAGTATTACAATCCCAAGAAAATTCCTTATTGCCTTTTAAGGCCCAATTCGACACCTAAAAATGCCCGCGTCGCGGAACTTCATTACCAGCTTTACAATGGAAAGCCGGATCATAAAAAAAGCTTTTACGATGTTCTGGATTATTGCTTAAAGTACGTCGAGGCCTTGGCTTCAAAAAACAACAAACTCCTCGCAGATCTGCTCTACAGGCTGGCCTGCGGCTGCCGCGGCGTCAATCCGGGTGAATTGCCGGATTTAAAGGGCTTTCTTCCCGGTTTTTCTGACAGGTGGGAGGATTATTGGGAGCGTTTCAAGCATTCGCGCAGCGCTGATCTGGAAAAGCTCTTAAAGACAGTGGCGAGCGAGGTTGCCGCGGGCGCCGTCATAAAGCCGTTTGCCCGGACAGAGCCGGAAAGAACCGTTCTTTTGCCCCATATCCCGTCGCGCCGGGATGCCGCGCTCCTGGGCGGCGGGGCCTGGCCAGTTTTCTTTAAAAGCCCGGCCAACAGAACGCCTTCGAGTGCCAATGTTTATCTGGACGTGAGCGGTTCGATGGAAAGATACATTCCGTGGATGTACGGCGTCATCTGCGGCCTGTCGCGATATATTTCTCCGAGGATTTATCTTTTCAGCAATATGGTCGCTGAAATCAACAGGGAGGGGCTCTTGAAAGGCAATGTAAAGACTACCGGAGGGACGGATTTTGATTGCGTTTTAGAGCACATTGTCAAAAGCAGGGTTTCGTCGGCCCTGGTCATTACGGACGGATTTGCTGGCATCAAAAGGAACGATCTTGCCGCCAGGGTCAAGAAATCATGCTTTGTTATCGGAGTTCTCGATGAGATGAGACAGAATACGCCGCTTAGCCAATTTACGAGAAAAGTGTTTGCCATTAACTTTAAGGAGGAAAACCCATGAAAGTCCTGTTTGAAGATGCCGTTGAAACCGTTGCCTATTCCAAATGTCCTAAATCCGGATTGAAGGAAATCAAAAATGTTGAAGCCGCCATTGAGATTGAGGAAAAAAAAAAAAAAAAACCGTTTATTGATCCGCCAAGCGGAATTATCTACAGCGATGAAAACCAGCTTTGGAACCTTGTCGAGAAAAGCTGGGACATGTCTTGGCCCACGGCCTTGACCGAGCAGGCCCTCAACGCCATGGGTTATAGCGTATGCGATCTGGCTTTTTTGGAACCCGTTGACCGCAGAAGAGCGATTGACGAGATGAGGGCGCGGTATTCGGACATTAAGGTTGACATCAAGCGCCTGAAGGCGCGGCTCAAGGACAAAAAACTTTTAACGGAGTGCGAATTTCTGCAAAAGTTCATGCCTCTGGCGTCAGACTCCGGCAAATACGCGCTTCGGCCGGACAACAGAGCCGTGGTTTTTCGTCTGGTACTTCATCGTAAAAGCGGGCCGTTAATGGAGGATGAGATTTTTTTCTTTCAAAAAAGAGGCGATGAAGAGCGGGAGCGGTTTGCCGATGTTTTCTGCGAACAAGATATTTTTACGGCCTGTCTTCATCCTAATGATGCGTCAAAGACGCAGATCATCGTTGGCCGTAACTCCAAGGATGCCGCCGCTCAAATAGAGGAGACCCTCAAGGGGGCTGAAAAGTCTGAAAGCGCTGTTTTAAAAGTCGAAATCAGCGCCACCATAACCGTTGCTTTCACGCCGGCTGTGCTTCTGCGGCCCGAGTGCGCCGTTCCTCCTGTCAACATTTTCGATCCCGGGAACCCCTTGAGCGACGAAACCTTTCAAAGGCTTCCAAGTGAACCTTTGCCGTTTGATAAACCCATGATTTGCGCCAGGCTCGGCATAAAAAAGGGACGGACAGCGCCCAATAAATCCCTGAGCCAGTGGCAGGCGGTCGCGGCCTGGCAGAAGACTCAGGGGCCTCTTTATGACCCTGATTTTGAGCCTTCCACTGGAAGGATCCTGCTTGCCTGCGAAGAATTAAACACTATCCAAAGCCATCGCATTGACGCTGACGACGGCACAACCGACGGCTTCGAGACTTATAAAGCGTTCTGCTCCTATCCGGACATTTACAGGGGTTAAGCTGTGGGGTCGAAGATTTTCTCGGCAAGGCTTAGGTTTGGGCAAGCCCGCGATTTTGGTCTTGTTGCGGACTATCTTTCCCGCGAACTTCGCGGCGCAAGCGCATTGGACAGAAAGCAAATGCTTTTGGAATATTATTTTCTGCTTCTCGATATAGACAGCCGGAAGCTTCCGGATGCTGACGTTATAAAGGCGCGTCCCAAGAACAGGCGTTTTACCATCCATGTTCTGCATCAGGTCCAAAATTGGCTCAAGACACGGCCGGATGACCCTTTCCCTTATTGTCTGGCGGCTTTGACGGCGAAATATATATCCGATGATTACTATAGGCTTGGCTCACAGATCGGGCTTTTAAATTTTGAGTCTTCGGATGCCCACTATGCTGACAGATACAGGATGATTGCCTGCGGCGGTCGTTATTCATTAAAAAGAGTTTTAAGGTTTCGAAGGTTCAGCAGGCACATCATGTTTTTGGCGCTCAAAAACAGTTTGAGAGCCTATCTTGTGTCAGGACAAGAGCCTCAACTTGCGGCTTTGATGCTCGATATCTGGAGCAATTGGAATTATTTTCCGCTCTGTGGCGCCATTCGGTCCAGACTGTTGCAAATCATGAGGCAATATTGGCCTAAAGCCTTCGAAATAGCGCTGGACAATGAAACGGCCAAATGGTGTCACCAGGACTGGCTTAAGTTTGGGCAGGCTCACAAGCTTGTGCCCGCAGGCATAACAATAGCCGAACCGGAGAAAGAACTGTTTGGAAACCGTTGTTGGCCAAGTTTTATCGCACTGCCCTTGATTGCCTGGACAAGCCAAATCCGGTCTTTTGTGCCGGCTGAGGCGGGCATCGCCGCCGCATGGCCGGCCAGGGAGCATCTCATGCGATGTCGGTATATTAAAAATACCGATTCTCAAATCAAAGAATGCCTACGCATGGAAGAGGCCGCGCTTGTCGAAAGAAGTTACGAAAATCTCAAAGGGCTCGAAGCCGCAATTATCAGGCAAAAATTGCTTGATGCCTGCGCTCGGACCTAAACATGAGCAGATTTGATATTCGCTCCGGAAGGTGGACCAGAGAATCCTGGAATTTATACAGCCTAGCCGGGCCTTACCTGGAAAAGGCCTTGAGCAGCGGCGAAAGATTGCTTTTGCTTGAAGCCCTTACCGTTCTTTACCGCTTGCAAAAAGACGACAGCATGATTTTTGACGGCGTTCCGGTAAACAAGACATCTTTGCGTCTAATGAGGCGTCTTGCTCATTACGCCATTAATCTTGCCCTTAAAATGATCCGGGAAAATCCGCATGATGCGGCTTTGCCATGCGCCCTAAGCTGCGTTGCTTGGCACATGTGCAGAAACGGATTTTTTAGTTTGTATTACCCATTCGGGGTACTTTTTGAGGAGGGCTGTTGGTGTCTTGATTCGCCCTCGATTGTTTGCACGTGGGGAGGGGCACGCATGAAATTGCCCTCCTACAGATCAAGGCTTTGCTTAACTGCGCGGTACAAAAGACGCATTTATTTTCTGGCGATGCGTTCGAGCCTTGCGGCATTCGCGCTTAATCCGCAGGAACCGCCTCTGGAAAAAATTGTCAAAAAGATTTGGAACAGATGGGCCGTTGGTTGCCGTCACGAATACCGCCATTGGGGTCTCATAAGGGATTTTGAGCAAATGGATGGATTAAAAATGCCCTGCTCTCAAAATTGCGATGACTTACACAAAGACCGGTGGGAAAATTATCTCAACCGCTTTAGGAAAAATTGGCCATTGTTTCTGCCGTTGTCATTTAGGGAAAGCGTTCTGCCGTATTGCGCCGGAACGTCCGAAACTCACAGTATCAACGAAACGTTGCGTATGGAATCCCGCCTTTTGGTCGAGCGCCATTTTTCCAGATGCCGCAGCCGCGAAGCCGCGGTCATCCGCCAAAAACTGCTGGATTCGCTGCAAGGCAGGTAGTAATGCCCAAATCCTGCGGTTCAAGATGGCATTTATAGGAAATTGAAAGGGAATTAAATGGAGGTGTCAGATGCACATTAATCTCGGTATCAAAGGACCCACGGCGATATTTTGGCCTGGCGCAAATAAGTCAAAGATAACATGTGAACTTTTCAAATTTACAAGAACAGGCTCAGCGGGCAGGCAAAAACATGGGGGGTTATCTTCTCAACACGCTGACCCCCGTATAAAACGATTCCGTGAGACGATTCGGGGTATTCCTTAATAAAGGCCTCGAGCGACCCGCAATCACTGGGGGTTATTCTCGAAGCCGCCTTTACTTCTATAGGCAGGAGCTTGCCTTGCCAAGAAAGCACAAAATCAACTTCCTCGCCGCCTGTGGTGCGCCAGTAAAAAACCGAAGCCTTCGGAACACTCGTCTGCGACCACGACAACATTTCCCTTAAAACCAAATTCTCAAGATGTGCGCCCAGATTGGGGAGTTTGTTTAAGGCCAAAGAATCTGCGGCTTCCGTCAAAAAGCAGGCAAGGCCCGGATCTGTCCAGTAAAGCTTGGCGGCCTTAATCAGCCTTTTAGAGCGGTTGACAGCATAGGCGCTCAGACGGACAACTTGATAGGACGTCTCAAGGATATTTAAATAACGATGAGCCGTCGGCTGCGTCAACCCCGCGGCACGGGCAAGTTCGGATTGATTGACAAGAGAGCCAAGCCGCGCGGCCGCCAGGCGCATAAGACGCCTGAAGTCGGCTAAATTCTCAATAGCCGATATTTGCCGGAGATCCCTTTCGAGATAACTCTGAACATAGCCCTCAAACCAACGGAGCCTCTCGCGCTGCGTCATGCCCAGTGTGGCCGGATAACCGCCTTCAATAACACATTGACGCCAATCGGCGGCTTTGCTTCTGAAGCCGCAAAGGCGTTCGATGCCTTGCGCGCTGAACAGCTTTTCCCAGGGAGAGATTTCGGCATCGTTTCTTTTTTCCCGTTCAGTCATAGGCGAAAGCGTGAGGAAGACGGCCCGCCCCGCCAGGGTCTCGCTAACTTTTTCCAGAAGCAAAAGATTGGCTGAGCCGGTTAAAAGAAACCGGCCCTTTTCGCGCTTTTGGTCCACGCTTCTTTTAATAGCGTGCAACAGCTTCGGCGCCCGCTGAACCTCGTCAATGGAAAAGGGCTCCTTGGAAGAATCTATCAGAGCGGCCGGCTCATCCTGCGCTCTTTCTAAAATATCCAAATCATCAAGGGTGAGATAACGGCGCTTGGAGGCGCCGCAAATATGTTGAATAAGCGTGCTTTTGCCTGTCTGCCTGGCTCCCGTTAAAATAACGACAGGGAATGAGCGCAGAGTTTCTTCTAAAGTTTGGGTAAGATGCCGTTTATGATAGTTATTCATAGGCTGAATGATTATCATTCATTGCTTAATATCTTGTCAAGCGGCGGCGGGAACATGTTGGCCGTCCAAAAACTCATCCCGGATTTTTCATCTACGAAAAATCCACCTGCGCGAGAGCGCAGAAGGGCTCCGCCCTGGATTACCCCCCGTGGCACAGGCGCTGAGCGCCAGCGCCACGAGCCCTACGGGGAATTTTGCCCCTCACAATATTCGGAATGGGCAAAATTCGGGCTTATGCGCCTCAAAAGCCCGGAGATGTTGATGAGATACGAACGCTTGGTCCCGCAGAAGCACCTGCGCAGCGCGACACTGTCGCTAGACAAGCAACTGCCGGTGTGGCCGGTGGCGCAACAACAAAACCTCGGTCCGACGCCGGAGGCGGAATTGCGGGGGCAGGCGGTGGTTGAAGCGGCCTGTCCGGCACCCCTTATTTAAGTCTGAAACAAATCAAGCGACGGCAGCGGGCGGTGGCCGTTCGCACCGGAAGGCTTCCCGCCGGCGATGGACATTTATAAAATTGACAAGATGGACTTGGAAGAAGATTTTAAAAGCGGCGCTTTGCTGTTTTATAAAAGAGGTAAAGAATGAAAGTTTATGTTTTTAGGGTTCGGTTAGAGTGGGATGAGCCTGTCTGGAGGATAATTGAAATCGGGGAGAGCCAAACGCTTCATGATTTACATTTGGCTATCCAGGACGCTTTTGGATGGGACAATGATCATCTTTATTCTTTTTACATGAGCGGTAGGGCCTGGGACCGGGGTTCAGAGTATAGCGGCGATCCCTTGGCCGGAGCGGTGGCGGACCGTAGCGGGCGGTTTGCAGAAGAGTCGCTTCTGTCCCAGCTTGGATTATTGAAGGGTCGGAAATTTCTTTATCTTTTTGATTATGGCGATCAATGGCGCCATGAGGTGGAGGTTGCGGAAATTGTCGAGCGCGAGGGCGCCGGTGAACAAGCCAAAATCGTTGAGAAATGCGGTGAATCCCCTGATCAATATGGAGATGATGATTCCGGCGATGAAGAGATTACTCCCGAAGACGCCTTAAAAACGCTGGGAATTCTTGCGCCGCTTGCCGAAAGAGTGCGTCAAGCCGTGGAAGAAGCGTATGGCGAGGACGAGAAAAAATGGGATCTTAAGAAGGAATACGCTTTGGCCATGGAGCTTTATATGGCGGTTCGTCAATACGGCGAGATCAAAGACAATGCCCCCGAGAGCCGGGGAATTGGAAAGCGCTTTTTGGATGAGTTAAAAACTCGAATCAAGCCCGCTGATCCCCTTAAAGGGGAAACGGCCCAAGAGGTACTGGACTTATTCGATGTTTTTGCGGAATATGACCTGAAGGATTGGCTGCGGGATATGCCTCGAGAGCTGGCCGAAGAGGGTTATATTGACGATGCTGCGGAGCATTGCCAATCGTGGTCTCAAATTTTCGATGCCGGGAAATTTTTAGACGATCGAGCCGAAATTTTAGCCGAAGCCGGGCGCAGGGCCGAAGCGTTGGAGCAAGCCCGAGGGAATATTCAACGTTTTGCCGATGATGCCTGGATTCAAATTCGATCCGGACGGATTTTTGCGAAGTTTGAAGAGTTCTCTCTGGCCGAGTCCTGTTATCGCCGGGCCATGGCCGCGGCCAAAACAGAGCCGGATTATAAAGAGGCCGTGGGAGAGCTTATTCATTTGCTTAAAAAAACCGGTAGGATTCCGGAGGCTCAAGAGTTGGAAGACGCCGAGGCACCGCGCCGGGCGCAAGACCTGCATTGCCTGCGCCGATGGGAGCCTTATTTGCGGCCCTGTCCCAAGATCGGGCGCAATGATCCTTGTTCATGCGGCAGCGGGAAAAAATATAAAAAGTGCTGCTTTGGCAAGGAAAAATCAGACGTGGAAAAATAGCGTCGTGCGGCTGGATGATCTTTTGACCGCCCCAACTTTTGGATTTATAGTGATTTATTCTATAGGATACGTATAATGTAGTATAAGTATGAATAAATTTGTATAAATGGGTAAATTAAATGGATAAAATCAAGAATCCTTTTTCTCCAGGGGCTGGATCGCCCCCTCCGGAACTGGCTGGCCGGGACGATATTTTAGAACAAGCGCATGTCTTGCTCAGCCGCGTGCGCGAGAAACGCCCCGAAAAAAGCATTCTCATGACAGGATTGCGCGGCGTCGGCAAAACCGTTCTGCTCATTGAAATAGAGCGAATCGCGCAACAGGAAGGTTATCGCACGATTTTTGTGGAAGTTCACGAAAACAAGCCTTTAGCCTTGCTTCTTGTGCCGCATCTGCGCCGTCTTCTTTATGATTTGGACAGGATTGCGGGGGCCGGAGACAAAGTCCGCCGCGGCATGGCCGTGCTCAGAAGTTTTATTGGAGCGGTTAAAATTTCCCTTGGCGACGTTGAGTTCGGGCTTGATATCGAGCCCGAGCGGGGAGCCGCCGATAGCGGAGATTTGGAGGTTGACCTGCCCAATCTTTTCGTGGCCGTCGCCGAAGCCGCGCAAGAGCGCCGGGCCGCCGTGGCGATCCTGATTGACGAGCTCCAATACTTAAAAACTTCCGAATTAAGCGCCCTGATCATGGCCATGCACAAGCTGCAACAACTGCGCCTCCCTTTGGTTTTGATCGGCGCCGGTCTGCCGATTCTTCCGGGGCTGGCTGGCGAGTCAAAATCTTACGCTGAACGGCTCTTCAGCTTTCCCGATATCGGACCGCTGTCTGAACCGTATACCGTCAAAGCCTTGCAGGAGCCGGCGAGAGCGGCCGCAGTGGAGTTTGAAGCAGCCGCGCTCGCGGAGATTTTTCGGTTGACCAAGGGGTATCCTTACTTTCTTCAGGAATGGGGGTATCAGGCGTGGAATCATGCCGGCTCTTCGCCGATCGCTCTTCAAACGGTTCGGGAAACGACCCCTTTGGTTAAAAACCGCCTTGATGAAAACTTTTTCCGCGTCCGGTTCGACCGGCTCACTCCCCGGGAAAAACAGTATCTTCGCGCCATGGCCCAGATGGGCGCCGGCCCCCATCGCACCCCCGATATTGCGAACGCCCTTGGCGTCAAAATTACCACCCTTGGCCCTGTCAGAGCCAGTCTCATCAAAAAGGGCATGGTCTACAGCCCCGCCCATGGCGATATGGCGTTTACGGTTCCGCTTTTTGATGAATTTATGCGCCGGGCCATCCCTGACTTCAAGCCGGCGCCCAGGTTTTGATTACCCTCGCCAAGAAAAGAATTCCCTGAGAATGCCATCACGCCCATTTCAGGCGCAATTACAGTGTCCTTTCGGCAAACCTGAATGAAATCCCCCACCGGCTAGTGCTATCCTGCGCGAGCTGTCCCAAAAAGACAGCAAGGAGGATGGCAAATGGCAGTCCAGCAGGCAGTCATGTGCAGCAGTCACAGGGCAGTCCAGCAGGCAGTCCTTTGCCTTCGGCAAAGGGCAATCGCACATCCGGGATTTATTGGACCGCCAACCAACGGCGAGCCGGCGCGAACTCTCGAAGCTTTTGTGCCAGGCGTGGGGGTGGAAGCAGCCCAATTGAAATTATTGCGACATGATCTGCCGCGGCCTGATGCTGACGCTTCATCGCGCCGGCTGCATTACGCTGCCGGCGCCCCGCCAGGTTTCCCCGAACAATATCGTGCGACGCGGCAAACCGCCCCCGATGGCGCTGGACACCTCCCCAGTGCGCGCCAGCCTCAAGGATGTGCGGCCCCTCGATTTCCGGCAAGTGCGCGGCTCGGCTTCAGAGGAAAAGCTTTTTGGCAGATTGATCGAACAATATCACTACCTCGGCTATACCCGCCCCGTGGGAGAGCATCTCAAATACCTGGTCTTATCGAAAGGCCGTCCGTTAGCGTGCCTGGCTTTCTCGTCGGCGCCGCGTCACCTTGGACCCCGGGACCGCTTCATCGGCTGGTCCGCACAAGCGCGGCGGATGAACATTCGCTTCGTCGCCTACAATCAGCGTTTTTTGATTCCTCCGTGGGTCGAGGTTCGCTACTTGGCCTCGCATGTGCTCTCACGAGTGGCGCGGATGCTGCCCGATGAGTGGTCTCGCCTCTACGGTCATCCGGTGCATTTCCTTGAAACTTTCGTTGATTGTGAAAAATTTAAAGGCACTTGTTATCGCGCCGCGAACTGGCTGTTATGTTTAGAGTTTTTATTTTCCCTCGGAAATATCAGCGCTAAAAATTTCGTGTGCGCTGAACTCGCAACATAATAAAGCCTGTTGGAACGGATGTTCACCTCTCACCCCGAAGCATCCTAACGACTGATTCTCCCTCGTAAAATCAGCCCTCTTTCCGTTGCGTTTGGAGCTTTTTTCTAGTGACTACACGGGCGTTTAATCTGGGCAGTGCCTGCGGCAATTGAA